>CALMKG010000444.1 GCA_937867175.1 uncultured Propionibacterium sp.
CAGGCCATTGAGCCACTCTTCCACGCGGATTCGACGACGACCGCGAGGCCGCAGCAGGGCGTCGGCGTCGGCGCGGTGGGGCAGTGTGTTTGCCGACGCGGGAAAACCAGCGGGTACGCATGCACCACTGTGGAGTCCATTACTTGCCGTCCTGTTTATGATGGGGCTTGCCCCGGCACAACCTGCGCTGCCGTGTTTTCGCTCACTTCAGGGGCAGCGGTGGCAGCGGGAGACAGTGGTGGTCCGTGGTTCATTGGTAATGTGTCTCACGGCACGACGAAGGGTTACGTCGGGAGCAAGTCGATCTACACGCGTGTGTGGTACCTGAACACGCTCGGCCTATCGCTGCTTCAGGGATGACCAATGAAGGCCTCACCGTTACTCACGATAAGTGCCGTCCTGGCCGCCGCCGCCACGCTTGCTGCTTGTTCGGCGTCGGCGGACCCGGAGTGGGCGACGTACGATTCCACGTCACCTGCTGGGGATACCGCTCAGCTGCTCGGGGAGCTCCAGGTGCGCGATGGGTGCGTGGTGGTCACCTCCGAGACGGGGGAGGATTGGTTGCCCATCTTCCCCGCCAGGCTCGTCTCGGGGTGGCGCGACGGACTGATGTTCGGGGACGCGCTGCTCGCCGAGGGTGAAAGCGTGGACCTGGCCGGCGGGGAGCTGGGGGCTGCTGCCTCCCGCAGCGACTTCACGATCCCGGCTGCCTGCGATGGCTTGGAGAACGCCTGGGTGGTGAGCGACGGGGGCGCCTAGCGCCCTAGTGCGGCCGGCCTTCCTGCCCCCCGCGGGCTCCAGGCCGAGCAGGAACCGCTGCACGGCCGGCGTCCAGTCGGGGTCGGTGCGACGTCCTCGGTCAGTTGGTCGAAGACATCGCCGACGAAGCCGCGGATCCGGTCGTCGGTGCCGGCTGCGAGCAGCGGGGCGTCCTCGAACAGCAGGGCGAGGAAGGTATCGACTTCGGTTGGCGGCAGGTCTTCGGGGGTGATCCGCGAGACCCCGCAAAGCGAGTACCTCAACGCCGCCTGACATCCATAGGAGCATCAGACCCATCCGGCGCTGGGCGGGTACCCGGCACCTGCGAGGGCAAACACCACCAGGACCAGCGCGGCAACAGGTATCACAGCCACCCAAGCGTCCGCACGTCACGGGCCAACGCTCAACCCTCGCTTGATACTTTCATGCCCGCCACTAGGCGTGATGGTGCTGAATACCGGTTCATCCGACGCCTCCGACTGGGAGATCCAGACGGATCAGTCCTACGCTTCAGCCATGTCGACGCACAGGAGCCTCTGATGTTTCGGAAATCACGCGCCACAGCGACCATCGTCGCCGTGCTGATGGCGTTGGGCCTCACCCTGAACCCTTCGGGGCTGTCCCCCGCGCAGGCGACACCCGCGCCGGAGTCCTTCAACGACACCCGCCCCGTCACCTCGGAGCCGGTTGAGGTGGACTTCGCGGTCCAGTACCTCGGCGTCGTCGCCGACCTGGCTCCCGGCGTCACTGAAGCCGACCCCCAGGGCGCCATCCCGTACGGCGAGGCCCGGTTCCGAGTTCAGGGCGAATGGACGCAGTGGCAACCTTTCAACCAGGACGGTGCCCAAGGCGAAGGTCAGTTCACCAGCAGCCTGCTGTTGGCAGACAACGCGGATGCCTACCAGGTGCGCGCCCTGCCGACTTGGGGGGTGAACTGGCGCGCGGCCGCGATCAATACCGACCGCGGCGCGGTTGGTGGTGTGTCCGAGCCGGTCGGCGACGCACGGGCGATGAGCCTCGCCTACGTCGACAACCCGACGTGCCGGTCCCGCGCAGACTGGGGTGCCGATGAGTCGATCCGCAAGTGGACCAGCGGTGACCCCGAGACCTACTACCCTGCCCAGGTACTGACCGTCCATCACACCGCTGGCTCCAACGACCCGTCGCAAGACTTCGCCGCCACCGTCCGGGCGATCTACCAGTACCACGTGCTCACCAATGGCTGGTCCGACATCGGCTACCAGTACCTGATCGATGCGAACGGCATCGTCTACGAAGGACGCACCTCCGGCCCGGCCAGCCAGTCCTGCTTCTATGGTGGGGACGGCAGCGACTTCGGTCACCAAAGCGGAACCGACTACGTCGTCACCGGCGCCCACGTCGGCGGCTACAACTCCGGCAACCTCGGCATCTCGCTGATGGGCTGCTTTGAGCCCGGGCAATGCACCGGCAACACCACGCCCACGGCCGCCGCCATCGATGCACTCGCGACCCAGGTGTCGAAACTTGCGCAACGGCACGGCCTGAACCCGACCGGAACCACCACCTACGTCAACCCGGTCGGCGGGGCAAGCCTGAAGGTCCCGGTCCTCGGCGCTCACCGTGATTGGAACGCCACCGCCTGCCCGGGTGCATCGCTCTACGCCCAACTGGCACAAGTCCGCCAGACCGCAGCCGCTCGAATGGCTCGGGTCGTCTTCACCGATGTGCCGGTCGGGACTCAGTTCTTCGACGAAATCACTTGGCTCTACGACAACGGCTACTCAACCGGCTGGCTGGAGGCCAACGGAACCAGGACCTATCGCCCGCTCAATTCCATCAACCGGGACGCCATGGCCGCGTTCATGTACCGGTTCGCTGGATCGCCCAACTTCACCCCGCCAGCACAGAGCCCGTTCACCGATCTGACCCCCAACGACCAGTTCTACAAGGAAATCACCTGGCTGAACGCAATGGGATACTCGACCGGCTGGGTTGAGGCGGATGGTAGCCGAACCTTCCGTCCGGTCACACCGATCAACCGGGACGCCATGGCCGCTTTCATGTACCGATATGCGGGGTCACCCCAAGTCCCCTCAGGGACGAACAGGTTCACCGATGTCACCCCGACCAGCACCGAGTTCTATGACGAGATCATGTGGCTCGCGAACTCGGGCATCTCCACCGGCTGGCCGGAGGCCAATGGAACCTACAGCTTCCGACCGGGCCAGCCGGTCGCGCGGGACGCGATGGCGGCGTTCATCTACCGGTTGAATGACACCTTGGGCTGACCGGTCGTCGCGCAGTCTTACTCCGCAACAAAACACGGTCGCGTCCCCTCTCAAAGGGACGCGACCGTGTTTTGTTGCGAACTCTCAGACGATCACGAGTTCTTTGGGAACCGCCTTCAATGCCTGGGAAACCGGGCAGTTGTCCTTGGCCCATTCCGCCTTCTCACGGAACTCATCGGCCGAAAGCCCGGGCACGTCGCCCTTCACCGTTATCTTCGCCCCCGTCACACCCTCGCCCGGCACGAAGGTCATCTCAGCGGTGGCATCAAGGCTGGCGGGTTCGTGGCCTTCCTCGGACAGTGCGTTGCTGAGTGCCATGCAGTAGCAACTTGCAAGGGCCGCGGCCAAGAGTTCCTCGGGGTTAGTGGTGCCCCGACCTGACTCGGCGCGCTTGCCCCAGTTGACGTCGAACGTCGCCAGCCCAGAGGTGTCGAGCGAGGTCTGCCCCTTGCCCTTGAAGAGGCTGCCTTCCCAATGAGTGCTGGCCTTGCTGACGGAGGCTTTCGCCATGGCTTTGCTCCTTTTCGTTCGCAGGTGGTTCAACTTTCACCATAACCCGTAGGTCTGACTGCCATGACAGCTGGCTTGATCTTTGGCCGACCTGATCGGATCAGAAGGTTGAGGGCTTCGACTTGTAGCCGGCCTTGGCGACTGCGGCAACCAGATCGTCCACGCTGGTCTTCTGCCCGTCGTGATCGACCTCGATCCGCGAGGACGCGAAGTGAACCTTCACAGCATCAACGCCGTCGAGGCGGCCGAGCTGCTTCTCTATCTTGGCGACACAGGAGGGGCAGGCGAAGCCCTCCGCGCGGAGGATGGTGTGGGTGTTGTTCTCAGCCTGGATGCTCATCTGGGTTTCCTTTCATGAAATCTTCGTTAGTTGGGGCCCGTTGCGCTGCCCGACACTCAAAACACTATGCAAGCCGACAGCTGCGTTCCTTGACGTAGGTCAAGCGACCACGACCACCGTCTTGCCCGTCGCGTGGCCGGACTCGACCGCCGCCATCGCCTCGGCCGCCCGCTCCAGCGGGAAGGTGGCGGTGATGTTCGGGTCGACAAGGCCGTAGGCCATCACGCTGGTGATGCTCGCCATGGCATCCAGATCGTGGGCGCGCATAGATCCGCCGAGTTCAACCACGGTCGGGTCGTCCGCCGAAATGACCAGGTCTGGGCTCTTGGCCAGCTGGGCTGCCTCGTGGAGGACTTCACCGCCAACCAGGTCGACCACCAGGTCGACCCCTTGCGGGGCTAGTTCGCGGACGCGATCGGCGAACCCGGGTCCGGACGCAACGAACCTCGCGCCGGTGGCCTCCACCCCGGCCTGGAAGCTCAAGTCCTCCGGCTTAGCCACGGTCTGGTCAGCCTTCACGACCACATGCTCGGCGATGCCGCCGTTGCCGATCGGGACGAGGGTGAGCACCGCATCCCCGACCTCGAACTCATCGACTCCCTCCCCCAACGCTGCCACCACTCCGGAGACCTCCGACCCCAGACCAGCCGGCAATGGGATCTTCGTGCCGGCACGGCCTGATCTGAACTTCACATCGAAGGGGTTGACGCCGGCGGCGCGCACTTCGACGAGCAGCTCGCCGACCCCTGGCTGTGGCAGCTCGCGATCCTGCAGCACTTGGTTCTCGGGTCCGCCGTACTGGGTGACTACAAATACCCTTGAAATGACTGCTTCGTTCCTCCTGCTTGGGCTGATTGGTCCTAGTTTGGTCAGTGGGCCGACTCGACAAGTTCGCGACCCGCGCTCCGCGCGGAAGCTTGTTGCGGCGCGGTAGTCGTGGCCCGAATCTTCTCGGGACGCAGCAGGCGCATGGCGTTGATGATCACGAACAGCACCGAGGCTTCGTGCACCAGCATGCCGATCGCCATGGTGACGCCACCGAACAGCACCCCGGCCAGCAGCGCAGCCACCGTCACCAGTGCGATGACGATGTTCTGCCGCATGTTGGCGACCGTGCGGCGAGCCAACCGGACCGCTTGTGGGAGCTTGAGCAGATCGTCCTTCATGAGGGCGATATCGGCGGTCTCGATGGCGACGCCAGTGCCGGCGGCCCCCATGGCGACGCCGATATCCGCGGCGGCAAGGGCGGGGGCATCGTTCACACCGTCACCGACCATGGCCACCACGTGGCCTGCACGCTGCAACTCGATGACGATGTCCAGCTTGTCCTCCGGCAGCAGGCTGGCCCGGACCTCGTCGACGCCCACTTGGGCGGCAACTGCCGCGGCCACCCGCTGGTTGTCGCCGGTCAGCATGACGACCTTCCGCACTCCATTTGCGTGCAAGCGGCGCACCATCTCGGCAGCATCGTCACGGACCTTGTCAGCGACTGCCAGCACACCGAGCACCTCGCCGTCGCAAGCGATGATCACGGGCGTCTTGCCAGCCGAGGCCAGTTCGTCGACCACACTTGTCGCGCTGGCGGCATCGATCCCCTCTTCGGCCAGCAACCTCAGATTGCCGACGATCACGCGGTGGCCAGCCAACTCGGTGATTATGCCCTTGCCGGGCACCGGCTCGGTCTGCGACGGCATCCCGGAGATGTCCAACCCCTTCTCAGCAGCCGCCTCGACGATCGGACGAGCCAGCGGGTGCTCGGAGCCGGCCTCTGCCCGGGCAGCCATGGTGAGGATGCCAGCCGCGTCCATATCGTCACGCAGCACCACGACATCGGTCAGCACCGGCCTGCCCTCTGTCAGAGTACCGGTCTTGTCCAGGGCCACAGCCGAGATCTTCGCTGATGTCTCCAGGTACTCGCCGCCCTTGATCAGGATGCCGTCGCGGGCGCCACGCCCGATGCCCGCCACGATTGAGACCGGGATCGAGATGACCAGCGCCCCGGGGCAACCGATGACCAGCAGCGTGAGACCGAGCACCACGTCCTGGGTGATCAGCCCGACGCCCAGCGCCAGCACGATGATGGCGGGGGTGTACCACTTGGCGAAGCGATCCATGAACTGCTGCGTCCTGGCCTTGGCGTCCTGCGCCTCCTCGACGCGGTGGATGATGCGGGCCAGCGTGGTGTCGGCGCCTACGCCGGTGGCCTTGACCTGCAGGAAGCCGCCCGTGGCGATGGTGCCCGCGAAGACGTTGTCACCGATCGTCTTCTCCACCGGGATCGACTCACCGGTGATGGACGCCTCGTCCAGCGCGCCGCTGCCGCCGAGGACGACACCGTCGACCGGCACCTTCGCGCCGTTCTTCACCAGCACGGTTTCGCCAAGTTCGACTTCTGCGGCCGGTATCTCCTTCTGCTGACCGTCACGCAAAACGACAGCGGTGTCTGGGGCGACCGCAACCAACTCGGCCAGGGCCGACCGGGTCTTGTTCAGGGTGGCGTTCTCAAGAGCACCTCCAATGGCGAACAGGAAGGTCACCGCAGCGGCCTCCCAGTACTCACCGATGATCACCGCGCCGATGGCAGCGATCGAGACCAACAAGTCGATGCCGATCACCCGTGCCATCAGAGCTCGGACGGCCTTCATCACGATCGGGACACCCGCAACGGCCGCCGCAGCGGTCATCAGCAGGTCGGCCGGCCACTGGGCGTCTCCCAGCTTGGCGGTGGCCGCCGACGCCAAGATCAAGATCCCTGAGATCACCGGGACTGCCCAGCGGCGGTGCAGCCACTGATGGACGTTCTTCACTCGTCGAGCCTCTCTCAGCCATTGGACGTAGGCGCTGTTCGCGCACTTACGACACCGAAGCTACGCAATCATGGCGTCCGGTACCTTGACGCGCGTCAAGGTCGCTTCCTTGAGCGAGAAGTTGCGCCCAGGAGGCGGGTCGAGAACCGCCGCTGTGCGCCGGCAACCACACAACTCCACTCAGCGCACGAGATCCACCAAGATCAAGGCCGGGGTCCGATCGTCGATGTCCGCGATTCAACCCTGAGACAGGCCGAACGAAAAACCTCCGGTCGACACGCCGATATTAGGCAGCCGCCCCGTCCTTTGACCAACAAATCTCCTGCCTGACCATCTCGCAGTGTGAGATGTGATTTGCGTTTTGAACAGTTCAAGTCCGAAGGTACCCTGTGAGGCGGCATTGACGCCGCTGATGTTGTTGGCAAGGGAAAGGCAGGCCGATGAGCGCTCCGGCGTTGATCCTTCTGGCACAGGGCACGATCGACTCCCGCGTCGAGCAGGTATACCACACGTTGCGCCACCAGCTGCAGATCAAGCGTCCCGCTCTGTCAATTCATCTGGCGTTTGCCGACACCTGCCCGCCAACCGGCCCCCAGGTCGTTGGGACGCTCGCCAACCGCGGTGTCGAAGAGATCGTCATGGTGCCCCTGGATTTGTCACGTGTTTGCGAGCCCAGCCGACAGATGCAGGAAGTTGTGGAGGCGTCACGTCGGCACCGGCCAGAAGTCAGGATCGCAATGGCGCGTCCCATCGGGCCGGCGATCGAACTGCTTAATGTGCTTGATGTGCGGTTGCGCAATGCGCTGTCGGCTGCGCATGCCACCGAGCTGGATGGCCTGGTTATGTCGTCCCCGGCTTGGGGCGACACCCGCGGTGCCGGCCTCATCGCGCGGCGCGCCCGCCAGTGGGCCGCCCACCATCGGCTGCCGGTGCTGGTCGCCCAAGGCGACGGGACCGGTCCGGATGTGACCTCCGCGATGCAGAGCCTGCGGCAGCTCGGACGCCGCAACATCGCCGTCGGGTCGGTCTACATCGCTCCCACCGAAAGCTACCGCCGTCAGCTTGAGTTGGCGATGGAGTCCGGCGCTCTCGCCGTGAGTGCCCCGATCGGGCCCGACCCCCTGCTGTCCGAGCTAGCCATGGGACGCTACGCATTCGCCGCCATGGAGTTGCTGGACGACGAGTGCGAAGTCGACGTCGACAGGTCAAGCAAAGCCCAGTAGCCGAGGCCAGACAGGCCGCGACCACCTGACGCCTGAGTCGGAGCTACTCGGTGGCCAACGCCTTCACTCGTGCCCGCTCGGCTTCCACATCGAAATCAGCTCCCGGCCAGCCGAGCTGGAGGGTCTCCAATGTCTCCAGCAGCAGTTGGGCAATCGCCCAGTTGCGGTACCACTTGTCGTCAGAAGGCACCCAGAACCACGGCGCAGTCTCCGTATTGCACCTGGTCAGCGCCAAGTTGAAAGCATCCATGTATTCGTCGTACTTGAGGGCAGTGTCAACGTCGCCGGGGTTGTACTTGTAGTACTTCTCTGGGTTGTCCAGTCGAGCCAACAGGCGCTCGCGCTGCTCGCCCTTCGAGACGTGCAGGAAGCACTTGATGAGGTGCGTGCCGCCGGCAACCAATTCGGCCTCGAATTCGTTGATGGCCCCGTATCGCCGCTCGATCTCTTCGGGTGGTGCCAGCTTCTCGACTCGTTGCACGAGCACATCTTCGTAGTGTGAGCGGTCGAAGATGCCGATGTCGCCCGGGTTCGGCAATGCCTTGCGAATTCGCCAGAGGAAGTCGTGCCGGAGTTCCTCGTCGGTCGGCTTCTTGAAGGCGTGTATCTTCACCCCGGACGGGTCGATCGTGCCGATGACGTGCCGAATGACACCTCCCTTGCCAGCGGTGTCCAGACCCTGGAGCACCAGAAGGACGCTGGGCGCGCTCGCGGGGTTTCGCAGCCCCTCGGCGTACATCTGCTCCTGCCGATAGTCGATCTCGGGGTCGAGTTGATCGTTGAATCTGGCGACGGCGCCCTTGCCCTTACCCTTCGGGAACCCTGGGTTCGCACCGGCATCGAAGTCCCGCAGCACGTTGATAGGCCCCACCGGGACACGCAGCAGTTGTCGGATGGATCCTTCCTTGTGATTCATCTGCCCAGTATGTCCGCACTGACTCGTCGGCGCGCGGGAGAGCCGCAGATCGCCGCGCCATCCTGGCCCTCGGACCGGTGTCAAGAAGTTGGCGGCGTGGGATCTGCGTCGTTCGGTTTGGTCTGCCGACTGGGCTGGACTCGCGGCGGCTCCCCCGGCATCTTCGGGTATTCCGGGGGGTAGGGCATGTCGGTAAGTCCGGCTTCGATGCCGGCCCGGTAACGATCGAGCGCCGGGGTCAGGCTGGCCGGCTCCGACTCGTACAGCGCCCGCCACACGTCACCCTTCTGGCGATATCGCTCCAGCATGGTCACCACCGTGAAGTCGTCGGGGTGAACATTCGGCACCTCGTCCCAAGCCAGTGGCGCCGACACCCTCGCCTGCGACACCGGCCGGATCGAATAGGGGCTGGCCATCAGCCGGTCGCGCGCCATCTGGTTGTAGTCGACGAAGACGCGGGCGCCACGGGTCTCCTTCCACCACTCGACCGTCACCTTGTCGGGCATCCGGTCTGCCAACTCGCGTCCGATCGCGATCGCGGCGTGCCGGGCGTCCACGAAGCTGGCGGGCGCGACCTTGGTGAAGACGTGGATACCCCGTCCCCCGCTGGTCTTCGGAAAACCCTCGAGACCGAGTTCGCCCATCACGCTGCGCAGTTCGAGGGCCGCCGCGACCACATCGTCGAAGTCGGTACCAGGCTGCGGGTCGAGGTCTATGCGCAGTTGGTCGACCTCGTCGACGTTGGGCGCGCTGACCGGCCACGGGTGGAACCGCAGACAACCAAGGTTCAGCGCCCAGACCACGGTGGCCAGGTTGGACGGGGTGACTGCCCAAGCCTTGCGTCCGGAGGGGAACTTGATCTCGGCCACGTCCACCCAGTCGGGCCGCTTCTCGGGGGCCCGTTTCTGGTAGAACGCGTCGCCCCGGCCGTCGGCGCGAGTGGCCAGTTTCATGCCCTCCTGAACGCCGCCCGGCCACCGCTCCAACGTGGTGGGACGCCGCCACAGCCCGGCCAGGATGCCCTCGCCAACCGTCAACACGTACCCAGCAAGGTCACGCTTGCGAAGCCCGAGCTCCGGGAAATAGACCTTGTCAGGATTCGACAGCCGCACCTCGATGCCATCGACGTCCAGTTGGATCGTGGGAGTCGCCATGGGGCAAGGCTAGATACGAGTCCCAACTCATGGGCCAACCAGGCGCAGAACAGCGCGCAGGCCCCGCTTGGGCCGCAGACCTGCCCGGCCCCGAACTAGGCTCGATCCATGGAGCGACCTGTTGCATTGATCACCGGCGGCACGCGGGGTTTGGGGTTAGCCATTGCGCAGGCCCTGGCCCCGGAGTTCGAACTGCTGATAGGCGGTCGCGACCCTGCGCGCACGGCACAGGCCGCTGCTCGATTCCCGGCCGCTCGCCCGTTCGCCTGCGATCTCGGCGACCCGGAGGCGGTTGCCGAGGCAGTGGCCGGCGTGGACAGGGTCAACGTCGTGGTGCACTCCGCTGGCGTCGCGCCCCGCAAGAACATTGAGGAGGTCTCGGCGGCCGAATGGGTACAGGTGTTGAACCTCAACCTCGTCTCGGTCGCTGAACTGACCCGACTGCTCTTGCCGAAGCTGCGGGAGTCACATGGTCACGTGGTGATGATCAATGCCGGCCTCGGGCTGCACGCCGCGGCGGGATGGGCGCCCTACTCGGCCTCGAAGTTCGGCCTGCGGTCGTTCGCCGACACGCTGCGAGCCGAGGAACGCGGCCGCATCAAGGTGACCTCCATCCATCCTGGCCGCATCGACACCGACATGCAGCGTGCCGCCTACGCCGCGATGGGACTCCCCTACGACCCTGCCGAGCATCTCGCCCCGGCAACGGTCGCCCGGGCCGTGAAGTACGTACTGGAAGCGGGCGACGGAGCCGTCGTCGAGATGCTGCAGATCCGCCCCGAGGCCGTCGGACACCAGTAGCCGAACGCCCAACAAATGGTTGTGCTCTCGCTCGGACAATGCGCCGGAAGAGGCGTCGCAGGCCTGGATCGGCAGCGCCGCCAAGGGTCGCGGGCGGGTGGGAACACTCACATATGCTGGAAGCGGCTGAAGGGGGATGGCTGTGACGAAATCGCTGCCCGGTGATGGCAACTTCCGGCTGACCGACGACCAATGGCGAGTGAAGCTCAATCCGGACGAGTTCCACGTTCTGCGCGAGGCGGGCACCGAGCGACCGTTCATCGGCGAATACACCGACACACAAACGGCAGGCGTCTACTGCTGCCGGGCATGCGGAGCCGAGCTTTTCCGTAGCACCACCAAGTTCCATTCCACCTGTGGCTGGCCGAGCTTCTTCGCTCCACTCGCGCAGGACCGCGTCCGCTACCTTGAAGACAAGTCGCTGCCGGGACGAGCGCGTGTCGAAGTGCGCTGCGCGAACTGCGATTCGCACCTCGGTCATGTCTTCGAGGGCGAGGGTTACGGCACACCGACCGACCTGCGGTATTGCATCAACTCGATCAGCCTGACACTCGAGCCCGCCGAGTAGTTGACCCGTCCGCTGCCCTCCGGCCGTCCTGCGGCGCGTCTGACCGGCGCGCCGCAGGACGGTGCGTAAGCTCGGCGATGTGCTGCGGGAGGTTCAGTCATCCATGAGCTCCGGATCGTTCGATCGTGTCAAGGACGCCATCGAGGTCTTCCGGTGGCGACCGGAGCTGAGCGTCGACCAGATCCCCGCGCCGCAACGCATTGCCCCTCACGCCTACGCGATCGAGGCGATCGTCGGGTTGGTCGATGACGCCGAGGTCGGCACCGGGCGGCTTATCGTGCTGCACGACCCTGCCGGCAACCCGGCTTGGCAGGGCACTTATCGCTGCGTTAGCTACGCGCACGCCGACGTCGATGCCGAGATGGTGACCGACCCCCTACTGGCAGAGGTCGGGTGGACGTGGCTGACCGACGCGTTGCATGGCGCCGGTGCCGGGTATCACGACGCATCCGGTACGGTCACCGCGGTGTCCAGTCGGAGCTTCGGGGAGTTGAAGGGCGAGCCGGACCACGCGGAAGTCGAGATCCGGGCGTCTTGGACACCCGCTTGTGACGACGATCTCGACATCACTGCGCATCTGGCCGCTTGGCAGGCGCTGTTATGCATCACTGCTGGGCTGCCGCCGCTGCCGGAGGGCATCATCCCACTGACCACGCGGCTGGACCGTTGATGGGAGATGAATCAGGAGCCGAACTGCCGGTGCTTACCGAACCCACCGACGGACTCCCCGAGGTGGTCGACACCGCTCAGGGGCGCCGGACGACATTGGACGCGCTGGCCGCCGGCAGCGGGCCGATAGCCATGGACGTCGAGCGAGCACAGAGCTACCGGTACTTCTCGAAGGCCTACCTGGTGCAGTTACGGCGGGCGGGTGCTGGCACCTTCTTGATCGATCCGATCGCCTTCGAGTCGGCGGACGGCGAGCTGGCGCACTTCGCGGCGCTCCGGGACCTGATCGGCGATCAGGAGTGGATCCTGCATGCGGCCAGCCAGGACCTTCCGAACCTGGTCTCGTTGGGGCTCCGACCGGAAAGGTTGTTCGACACCGAACTCGCCGGGCGGCTGCTCGGGCTGCCGAAAGTCAATCTGGGCGCCATGGTGGAGCGTTACTGCGGGGTTCGGCTGTTGAAAGAGCACTCGGCAGTTGACTGGTCGAAGCGTCCCATCCCAACAGACTGGCTCGCCTACGCGGCCCTCGACGTTGAATTGTTGCACGACCTGCGGGACCGACTCGCCTCCGAATTGGCTGCAGCCGGCAAGCAGGAATGGGCGCGGCAGGAGTTCGACTGGCTGTGCCGTTGGGCGCTGGCGCCGCCGACCGAGCGTCCTGACCGCTGGCGGCGCACTTCCGGTTCCCACCAGGTACACACCCCGCGTGGCTTGGCCGTGGTTCGAGAGCTCTGGTTGGCACGCGACCGGATCGCCCTCGAAACCGACTGGGCGCCGGGCCGAGTGCTCCCGGACGCGGCGATCGCCGAGTTGGCGTCCAAGGTCACCAAAGAGCACCCGCAGGTGCCGACGGCGGCCGACTTGCGCCGGGTGGATGGCTTCAAACGTCGCCAGGCGCGGCAGTACCAGTCAGTCTGGCTGGACACGCTCGAACGGGTCAGCGAGATGACGCCCGACCAGTTGCCACCGCTGCGGTTGCCGAGCAACGGTATTCCGGCGCCACGCAACTGGGACAAGGCCAATCCGGAAGCGTGGCAGCGCTGGTCGCGGGTGCGTCCCGCGGTCGTCACGCTGGCCGAAGGGCTGAGTCTGCCGGTGGAGAACCTCATCGGCCCCGAAGCGCTTCGCCAATTGCTCTGGCGGCCGGACACGCCGCTGACAGTCGATGCGATCTCCGCGCAGTTGGCGGCCCGCGACGTCCGCCCGTGGCAGCGGGAACTAGTGGCTCCGCTGGTGGTTGAACTGCTCGGCTGAGGACGCGTCGAGGTGGCTCACCGTTTCGGTGACCTGCCGGGCGACAGACTGCGGGGTGAGACCGATCGCGGCAAGTATCTCGCTGCGGCTGCCGGCATCCAGGAATCGGTGTGGCACCCCGAACTGGCGCATCGGGACCTCCACCCCGGCGGCGTCCATGGCCAGTTCCAGCCGTGAGCCGAGCCCTCCGACGACGATGTTGTCTTCCATGGTGACGACGAGTTGGTGTTGTGTCGCCAGTTCGACCAAGGCGGCGTTGATCGGAAGTCCCCAGACCGGGTCAACCACGGTGGCGGCAATGCCTTGGGCCCGGAGCAGTTCGGCGACTTGCAGGGCAGGACCACACATGGCACCCCAGGCGACGACCAGGACGCGGGCGTCCGGATCCATCGAGAGCATGTCAAGGCCGTCGCGCGAGCTGACCGCCGGCAGCGGGTGGGGCAGCTTCTCCTTGCTGTACCGGATCAGCGTTGGCGCGTCGTCCACCGTGATAGCCAGCCGCATCGCATCGCGCAGCCGAGCCCGGTCGCGTGGACTGGCCAGCATCAGGCCTGGGACTAGCCCGGCGATCGAGACGTCCCAGACGCCGTTGTGGCTGGCCCCATCAGGGCCTGTGATGCCGGCACGGTCGAGCACGATGGTGACCCCGAGCTGGTGCAGGCCGACATCCATCAGCAACTGGTCGAAGGCGCGATTCAAGAAGGTGGAGTAGACGGCCACCACCGGGTGCAGTCCGGTGCTGGCAAGACCTGCTGCCGAGGCGACCGCGTGCTGTTCGGCGATCCCGACATCGAAGATCCTGTCGGGGTGCGCGGCAGCGAATCGACCCAACCCCACAGGATGCAGCATCGCCGCAGTCAAGGCGACCACCTCGGGATGCTCATCACCGATCTCGACCATTTCCTGCCCGAAGGCCTCGGTCCAAGTGACCTGGTCGCAGGCGCCGATGGGTTCGCCTGTGGTGGCGTTGATGCACCCGACGGCGTGGAAGTGGTCCTTCTCGTGCTGTTCGGCGGCGCGGAAGCCGCGGCCCTTCTGGGTGACCGCGTGCACCAGGACCGGGCCGCGGAACCCCTTGGCTTGCTTGAGCGTGTCAATAAGCACGTTGATGTTGTGGCCGTCGATCGGGCCGAGGTACTTCAGCCCGAGGTCGCTGAACAGCACTTGAGGGGCCAGCACGTCCTTCAGTCCACTCTTCATGCCGTGCAACAGGTCGTAGGTCTGGCGTCCCAACGGCCCCCGCTGCATCGTGTTCTTCACCGCATCCAAAGCCTGCTCGTAGCGCGGGTCGGCGCGGATCGCCGACAGATGGCGCGACAGACCACCCACGGTCGGGGAGTAGGAGCGTCCGTTGTCGTTTACCACGATGACCAACGGCAGGTCATCGTCGACAGCGATGTTGTTCAGGGCTTCCCAAGCCATGCCACCAGTCAACGCACCGTCACCGACCACCACCGCCACGGTGCGCTCGTGCTCGCCGCGCAGCTTGAAACCGCGTGCCATGCCCTCTGCCCAGCTCAGCCCGGTGGAGGCGTGCGAGTTCTCCATCCAGTCGTGTTCCGACTCGGCCCGGGAAGGGTAGCCGGACAGGCCGTTGGTCTGCCGCAGGGACACGAAGTCGTCGCGACGGCCGGTGAGGATCTTGTGGACATAGCTCTGGTGGCCGGTGTCGAAGATGATCGGGTCGTGCGGGGAGTCGAAGACCCGGTGGAGCGCGATGGTCAGCTCGACTACGCCGAGGTTTGGGCCGAGGTGCCCCCCAGTTCGGCTCACTTGCGCGATCAAGAACTGCCGGATCTCAGCGGCCAGCTCGGGCAGCTGCTTGCGCCCGAGCTTTCGCAGGTCATCCGGTTCGTTGATCGTCTGCAACAGCGACATACATTGACTTTACCCGGGGTTGGCAGCATTCGACGGTGCGGCGCCGCCGGGACAGGTGGCTGGGACGATGCCCAGCGCCTTGCTGCAAGAGATGGCAACTCGACCACCGCGGATTGCCAGAGCTTTTTGGCCAGCGCTTAAGAACGGCTTATAGTTTCCTCAGAAAGCAACGGAGGGGCGGGCAGCAGCAAGCGGCCCATCCACGAAGGGACACGCACTTGAGCGCAAGCAGGGCAATGCCCGAGGGTCTGGACGCGAACGACGAGATGTCGGTTGGGCGGGCGCAGCCACGGCGTGCCACCGTTGCCCATGCCGGGCACGTACGCCGGGCGATGGCCACCGGCACTTGCTGTGCGGCCCGCAGGGCAGCGGTTGAGAACAACGAGTTGCTGACTGCCCAGATGGTGCACGATGGGCAGGCGGGGCAGCGCGCGGACGCGTTCGTCGCGGCTCGGCGACGCAAGTCCGGTGGCCGTCGGCTGGTGGCTTCTCTGGGTCTGCTGGTTGCGGTCAGTTCGCTTTCCGGGTCGCTCATCGCCGGCAGCGCCGCGCTGTCCGCGGCGCCCGCCCAGACCCCGACAGCCGGGGTGGCACGAGATGTCTCGGCCAGTCGTGACGCGGATCGGCCAGCGCCGACCACCTCGACGTCCGCCACGCCCGCCGCTGCAAGCAGCGACCTGACCGTCGAGATGCCCACCCCCGCGGCGCTGGACGAAGTCGCCGCGAAGGCACTTGAGGAGAGGAAAACAGCCAAGACGGACCCGGCGACCGAAGCTGCGACACCAGCGGCCGCGCCCCTCCCAACGGTGGCCGAGAACACTGCGCCCGGACAAATCCCCGCCGCCAGCGTCGAAGAGGCGATGGCCAGGGCCGAGTCGATGACCGGCAACTGGGGATACCAGAACATGTGTCTGTCGCTGGTGGCCACCTTCTATGGCTACACGTCGGCCGGTGAGGAAGGCGCCCAGCAGTCCGCCGCCACCGTCAGCGCCGCCGGACAGATGCACACCGACCTGACCAACATTCCGGTCGGCGCGCTGATCTGGTACGACGGCACGCCGATCGGCAACCCGTTTGGGCACGTCGCGATGTATGCCGGTAACGGCATGGTCTACAGCAACGGGGCCCCGACCGGGGTCGGCCTGATCCCCCTCCGCGAGCCTGCGGACGGCTGGGGCGAGCCGATCATCGGCTGGTCGTCGGTCTGGTTGCCGGCCGCCACCAAGTAGAAGATCCCCCCGGTGTGGGCGCGCTCCGACGTGGGGCGCGCCCACACCTATTTCTCGGCCTGTCCTCAGAGCTTTCGGATGAAGATCTTGCCGCGCAACGCCTCTTCGACCAGGGCCACCGATCGGCGCACCCTGACCAGACGTGCCTCTTCGGCTTCGAGCATCTGGGCGGCACTGTCGAGCACCTGCGGTTCGACGTAGTCGTTGAGGCTGGCGCGGGCCTGCGACAATGCCTGTCGGCTGGACCTGATCTGGCCCTCGACGAAGTCGGCGGCGAACCTGGCCAGCACCACGGGGTGGCGACGCAGTACCGGGTATCCGCGGTAGTCGGCAGGACAGCAATCCAGCAGCCAACTGCTGGCGCTCTGTTCCCAATCCGGTGCTCCCGGCGGCAGCACAGCCTCCGGCCAGCCCGGCGGCGTATAGATCTGGCCAGTTTGTGCGCTGGCGCGCAACCCGGCCTCGTCGCGGTTCACCGAACGAGTCACTCCTCCGGCTTGATGTGCGGAGGTGACTCCTGCACGGTCGGGACGCCGCCGTGGGTACTGCCGGAACACCTGGCCCGAACCACCCTCGTCCGCGGCGGATGCATGTCGGTGTGCGACTGCGGTCATGGCTTCCTCCTGTCACTTCATCGAACAATTGTTCGATTGAGTTACCAGTGTGCACCACGCCACCGACAATTTCCGGAAGTTCTCCCCCGCCCCCGACCACATTTCGCATCGGCCTCCGAAGTTGCCTGCGGCCCGCAATCGCCGGCCAGAGCACCTGCCCGACGCCAGCGTGGTGGATGGGTTCGCCTCCACCGCCGGTTCGCGCGACACTTGGACGCATGGATGTCTTCGATCAAATCATTGCCGGAGAACTTCCTGCGGAGATCATCCTGCGCACCGACACCGTGATCGCCTTCTTGGACGCCCGCCCGCTGTTCCCGGGCCACACCCTCATCTGCCCGATCGCCCACCATGAGACGATCTACGACCTACCCGAAGATCTCTACTTCGACCTGCTCGCAGCCGCCCGCCGCGTTGGGCTCGCGCAGAAGGCGGCTCTGGGCGCCGACGGCACCTTCCTCGCCAACAACAACGTGGTCAGCCAGTCGGTCCCCCACTTCCACCTGCATGTGGTGCCACGTCGCCGAAAGGATGGCCTCCGAGGCTTCTTCTGGCCACGGGCTCGTCCAAGTGCCCACGAGTTGCGTACTGTGGGAGACCAACTGCGCGCTGCGCTGACCGACGAGGAGCTGCGATGAGTGATGTGTTCAGCATCTTCATGCCGGGCCACGCGCACTGGGACGAGGTGAAGCGGGCCGAGAAGATGCTGCTGGTCGACGCCAAGCAAGGTGGCAGCGGCCCCGACCCCCTTGATCTGGACGAGGGCTACATGGTGCTGCGCGACCGCACCGGCAGCGCGACGCAGGCGTCCACCGACATCGGCAATCCGAACCGGGTCCGCGTCCGCAAGCAGGAAGGCGGGACGCACAAGTCCGCGGCCGACGATATCTCTGCGATGCTCCCGGCCGCGGACTCCAACGACTGAGCGCTCCTGAGCGCTACGTCGACCCGTCACTGGCTCTTCAGGTTCCGTAGCACGTATTGCATGATGCCGCCATGCACGTAGTAGTTGCGCTCCCCTGGCGTGTCGATGCGCACCAGCGCATTGAATCGAGTCTCGCGTCCGTCTGGTGCCGTGGCCAGCACGGCGACCGTCTTCGGGGTGACGCACGAGTTCAGCGCGGTGATCCCGGTGATTTCGAAGGTCTCCTCGCCGGTCAGGCCCAGGCTGTCGGCGTCCTCACCGGTAGCGAACTGCAACGGCAGCACCCCCATGCCGATCAGGTTCGAGCGGTGGATGCGCTCGTAGCTCTCAGCGATGACCGCTCGGACGCCCAGCAGCATCGTCCCCTTGGCCGCCCAGTCACGTGAGCTGCCCGAGCCGTACTCCTTGCCGGCCAGGATGACCAGCGCAGTGCCGGCTGCCTGGTAGTTCATCGCCGCGTCGTAGACCGTGGTGACCGGGGCATCGTCCTTGGTGAAGTCGCGGGTGAAGCCGCCCTCGGTGCCCGGTGCGATCTGGTTGCGCAGTCGGATGTTTGCGAACGTGCCCCGGATCATCACCTCATGGTTGCCGCGTCGGCTGCCGTAGGAGTTGAAGTCCTTGCGCTGCACACCGTGGGCCAGCAGGTAGCTACCCGCGGGCGAGTCCTTCCTGATCGAGCCGGCGGGGCTGATGTGGTCGGTGGTCACCGAATCACCCAGCTTCAGCAGGACGCGCGCCCCGGCAATGTTGGTCACCGGCTCCGGCTGAGCGGGCATACCGTCGAAATACGGTGCCTTGCGCACGTAGGTGGACGACTCGTCCCACTCGAAGACGTCGCCGTCGGGCGTCGGCAGGGTGCGCCAGCGCTCGTCACCGGCGAAGACGTCGGCGTACGACTTGGCGAACATGTCGGCGCTGATGCACTTGCCGACCATCTCCTCGACCTCGGCCGGCGAGGGCCAGATGTCGGCCAGGAAGACGTCATTGCCAGCTTCGTCCTGGCCGAGCGGCTCGTTGACGAGATCTACGTCCATTGAGCCAGCCACCGAGTAGGCAACGACCAGTGGCGGGCTGGCAAGGTAGTTCATCTTGGTGTCGGGGTTGATACGACCCTCGAAGTTGCGGTTGCCGGACAGCACCGAGACGACAGCCACATCCTCGTTGGCCGCGGCGCTGACCTCAGGGATCAGCGGGCCGGAGTTGCCGATGCAGGTGGTGCAGCCATAGCCGACGACGTTGAAGTCGAGTTGTTCGAGGTACTTGTCAAGTCCGGCCTGCTGCAGGTAACTGGTGACCACCTGGG
Organism: uncultured Propionibacterium sp.; assembly: GCA_937867175.1. Lineage (GTDB taxonomy): Bacteria > Actinomycetota > Actinomycetes > Propionibacteriales > Propionibacteriaceae > Brooklawnia. Next base: position 19,221 of record CALMKG010000444.1, read on the forward strand.
AGCCTGGGGCGAGCGAGGTCTTCACCCAAGGCTTGCGGAACAAGCCCTTCTCGACCGCCTTCTTGGCGAGCAGACCGGCCGCGACCATCACGCTCGGGTTGGAGGTGTTCGTGCAGGACGTGATCGCCGCGATGCCGACCACGCCGTTCTTCAGCGTCACAGCGGTACCGTCGATGGACGAGTCGACTGCCTTCGACACGTCGGAGACGTAATCCGGTAGTGCCTTGCCGAAAGCCTGCTTGGCGTTCGACAGCGAGATGCGGTCTTGGGGACGCTTGGGACCGGCGATCGACGGGACGACACTCGACAGGTCGAGTTCGAGCTGCTCGGAGAATTCGGGCTTGGCTTTCGGGTCGAACCACATGCCCTGCGCCTTCGCGTACGCCTCGACCAAGGCTAGCCGCTGCTCGTCGCGCCCGGTCAGCCGCAGGTAGTCGATGGTCTGGTCGTCGATCGGGAAGATCGAGATGGTGGCACCGTATTCGGGGGTCATGTTGCCGATGGTGGCGCGGTTGGCGACGGGCACCTGGGTCACGCCGGGACCGTAGAACTCGACGAACTTGCCAACGGCACCGTGCTGGCGCAGCAGTTCGGTGATGGTGAGCACCAGGTCGGTGGCGGTGGCGCCCTCGGGCAGCTTGCCGGTGAGCTTGAAGCCGACCACCCGCGGGATGAGCATCGAAACAGGCTGGCCCAGCATGGCTGCCTCGGCCTCAATGCCGCCGACGCCCCAACCGACCACGCCGAGGCCGTTGACCATCGGGGTGTGGGAGTCGGTGCCCACACAAGTGTCGGGGTAGGCGGTCAACTCGCCGTTCTCTTCGCGAGAGAAGACGACCCGGGCCAGGTGCTCGATGTTGACCTGGTGGACGATGCCGGTGCCGGGGGGCACGACCTTGAAGTCGTCGAACGCGGTCTGGCCCCAGCGCAGGAATTGGTAGCGTTCGCGGTTGCGCTCGTACTCGATGTCGGTGTTGATGCGCAGCGCGTCGGGCGTCCCGAAGGCGTCGACGATGACGGAGTGGTCGATGACGAGTTCGGCCGGCGAGAGCGGGTTGATCTTGGCGGGGTCGCCACCCAGGCCGGCCATCGCTTCGCGCATGGTGGCCAGGTCGACCACACACGGCACGCCGGTGAAGTCCTGCATGACGACACGGGCCGGGGTGAACTGGATCTCATGGTCGGGCTCGGCACTCGGGTCCCAATTGCCGAGGAAGGCGATGTCGTCGTGGGTGATGTTCGCACCGTCCTCAGTGCGCAACAGGTTTTCGAGCAGTACCTTGAGGCTGAATGGAAGGCGCTCCTGCCCAGGCACCTTGTCCAGCCGGTAGTAGGCGTATTTTGTGCCGTTGACCTCGAGAGTGTCCTTGGCGCCAAAGCTGTCGATGCTCATACGTGCTCCCTGTCCCGATTTATCTCGACATCAAGATACCACTTGAAACGTGCTTCTCAAGCATTCTTCCATCGGACGCGGACGCCCGCGCCGGATGCGGGGACATCTTGGATCACCTCAGATCTCGAGGTGCCCACCCATCACGACGGTACGTTCTGGCGGCAGATGGAAGACAGCCGTCTGGTTTGCGGCATTGCCGGCAAGCCACAAGAAGAGCTGCTTGCGCCAAGTGCGCAGGGTGCGCGTCCCCTTGTGACTCAAACGCAATACCGACACAAAATAGCGGGCCTCGTCGGGATTGAAATCCAACTCGGGTGCCTTGCCGTGGGACCAGTAGACGGCCCTGGGGACGTCCTGGCTGTCATTGAAGCCCACTCGATACTGGACATGCACGATGCCGTCTTGTCCATACCCCAACTCTTGTGCGGTAGCCCGGTCGACGTGGTGGATGTGCGGCACGTTCTCATTCACTATGGACACGATCACCACGCGCTCGTGCATGACGTGGTTGAACTCGACATTGTCGCGTAGGGCCAGCGGCGTGGTGAGCCGATCTGGATGGGGGAAGACCGCCACACCGGGCACTCTCGGCAGTCTGTTCTGGTGCACGTACTCGACGAAATCGTCGAGCGACCCCTCCATCGCGGCACGGCTGGCCTGCACTTTCGCGTAGCCATCCCGCCAGACCATCATCACGGTTACGACAAGGCCGGCGATCACGAGCGGAAGCCAGCCGCCATGCAGCAACTTGGCAAGATTCGCGGCAAAGAAGACCACCTCGACCGACAGGACCAGCACGATCGCCACCACAAGCTTCCAGGGCTTCACGTGCCAGACCGCCTGCGCCAAGAGCAGGAAGAGCAGCGTGGTGAGCAGCAGGGTGCCCGTAACCGCAAGACCGTATGCGGAAGCCAAGGCCGCCGACGACTGGAAGATCCCGATGAGCAACAGGACGCCGACGAACAGGATCCAGTTGATGGACCCAACGTAGATCTGGCCGCCTTCCTGCTTGGAGGTGTGCTTGACGTTCAGGCGTGGCAGCAGGCCCAGACGGGTGGCCTGCCGTGACACGGAGAACGCCCCCGAGATCACCGCCTGTGAGGCGATGACCGTGGCAGCGGCGGCCAGAATGACCAACGGCAACGTCGCCCATGACGGGGCGAGGTGGAAGAACGGGTTGGCGATGGTCGCAGGATCGCGCAAGATCATCGCGCCCTGCCCGAGGTAGTTGATGGCCAACGCCGGGAAGACCACCATGAACCAGGAGACCCGGATCGGTCTGGGGCCGAAGTGACCCATGTCGGCATACAATGCCTCTGCCCCGGTGATCGTCAGCACCACCGCGCCCATGGCGATGAACGCAACCATGGGGCGCCGCAAGGCAAACGCGAGTGCGTAGTGCGGCGACACTGCGGTCAGGATCTCGGGGTTCGCCGCGATCTGCGGGATGCCCAACGCCGCCAGGACCCCAAACCACGACACCATGACCGGTCCAAAGAACCGGCCCACCGTGGCGGTCCCGAATCGTTGGACGGCGAAGAGCATGGTGAGCACCACCAGCGACAACGGCAGCACCAACTCCTCCATATGCGGGTCGACCACCGTCAAGCCCTCGAACGCCGACATCACCGAGACCGCCGGGGTGATCACGGAGTCGCCATAGAACAGCGCAGCGCCAACCATGCCGATCATCAGCGCGACTCCCGCCAAACGCGAACCATCACCAAGCTTGTGCCGAAGCAGCGCCACCAACGCCAGGATGCCGCCCTCACCGTCGTTGTCGGCTCGCATCACGAGGAAGACGTACTTGAAGGACACCACCAACGTCACAGCCCACAGCACCATCGAGATAACGCCGAAGACGTCCTCACGTGTGGGCGCCACCGCATTGTGGTTGGCGCTGAACACGGTCTGCAGCGAGTAGAGGGGGCTGGTACCGATGTCACCGAAGACCACTCCCAACGCAGCCAGCGCGAGTGGGGCCAGCGGGCCATGCCGGACATCCGCCGGCTCGGGCGGGATCACCGTTGTAAGTCGCTGCGCTCGTGGTTCGGACGCGCTGATCTCGCGTTGCGCTCCGCCTTCGGCGCCGGACGCCGCCTGCTCGGGAGCAGTCATGAGGGATATTCTGACACCGTCGTAGACCCTTGGTGACTGATACACACAGCGTTTCTAGCTTCGCTGCCGCAAGATCGGCAGGCCCTTACGATGTAGATCATGACGCAGGCGGCGGGCCAGTGGGCTCGGCGGATCGATCCGGCCGATGTGCGTGAACTCATGACTGAGACCAACGACGGCATCATCGCAGTCGCCGGCCTGGCGCTGGGTTTGGCCGGCGCCGAGATAGGTCCGTTTTCCGCCCAACTGATCGTCCTGATCAGCTCTGTCGCCGGCGCGCTATCGGTCTTCGGGGTCAAGCTGGGTGAGGCAATGGCCGATCGCGAAGCACACCTCGCCATCGCCGCCGAAGAGCGCCGGCTCATGGAACGCAGCCCGGATGAGGAGATGACCGAACTTGCTGACTGGTTCACCGGGAGAGGGGTCAGCCCGCAGACCGCCCGCCAAGTCGCCCGGGAGCTGTCCGCTGGCGATGGGCTGTCCGCCCAGCTACAACTTGAGTACGGCATCGAGCAGGTGACCACCCGGCGCTCCGCATGGGGCGCGGCCTTGCGCGCCGGCGCTGCCTTTCTGATCGGATCGCTGGGACCGGTGCTGGCGACGCTCTTCGTCACGTCCCGGTGGCGGACGGGGTACACCCTGATCACCGCGGTGCTCGCACTCACGATCACCTCCGCACTTCTCTCCGCGTTGGGACGCGCCCGTTTCTGGTCCACGACGCTTCGGACGCTGGGAATCGGTCTGGCCACCCTGGCCGGCACCTTCGCACTGGGCCAGTTGCTCGCCTAGCGCGATCCGTGCCGGGAACTGCGCCATCGCCGCAGACCGGCGTAGGTGCCGGGGCCGCCACCGCGCTTTCACAGCACACGCCCAGACTCTTCGGAGCGCCACCACAGTATGACCCGACAGGCTGGCAGACATGATGAAGAACAGCGATGCACGCACTCTCGACCGCATTGAGCTGAGCCGCCGGGGGCTGCTCGGCTTAGGCGGCGCAGTGGGTTTGGTCGTGCTGACCGGGTGCGGCACGACCACCTCCCCGTCAACCGGTGCCACTGCCACTGCCAGCGCCAGCGGCGGCAGCGCCGCCGACGGCAACACTCCACTCGGCCCGGGTACGTACACGGCCACGTTCGCTTCAGCAACGGACGCAGCAGGCGGCGGGCCGGGCGGCGGAGCATCCAAGAGCCAGATCCTGAGCGGGGCGTACCTGGTCAATGGCATCGATGCAACGATCGACGGTGGGACGTGGGAGTCCACTACCGCCGACCAGAACGTCTTCCTGGTCGTCAACGGCGGTTCGCTGACGCTGACGAACGCGACGATCGCCAAGAGCGGGGACAGTTCCAACGAGGAGGCCTGCAACTTCTACGGCTTGAACGCGGCGATCCTGGTCGTTGACGATGGGTCGTCAGCGACCATCCGCGACTGCACGGTCACCACCGACGCCGAGGGCGCCAACGCGATCTTCGCGGCGTCCACCGGGGCGATCACGATCGACACTGTGACGATCAAGACGACGAAGAACTCCTCCCGCGGACTGGACGCCACCTACGGCGGCACAGTCACCGGCCAGGGCGCCAACATCACCACCATCGGCGCGCACTGCGCGTGTCTGGCCACCGACCGCGGCAACGGGACGATCAAGCTGAGCGGGCCCAGCGAGCTGAGTACCGCCGGCGACGGCTCCCCGCTCATCTACTCCACCGGCGACATCTCGGTCACCGGCGCGACGGGCACGGCCACCGGGGCCCAGACGATGGTCATCGAGGGCAAGAACGCGATCACGGTGAACGACTGCAAGTTCTCCACCTCCGGGACCGGCGGGATGATGATCTACCAGTCCTTCTCCGGCGACGCTGCCGACTCCGACGCGACCGCCCAGCAGGCGTCCATGACGATCGGCAACTCGACCATCACGTCCAGCACCGACTCGCCGATGATCTACGTCACCAACACGACCTGTCAGGTGCAGGTCACCGCGTCCACTCTGCAACACCCCGACGCCGCCATGCTGCTCTACCTGGCCGAGGACCGTTGGGGCACCGCCGGCAACAACGGCGGACATGCCGAGGTGACCTTCACCAACTGCACCCTGAACGGCACGATGCAGGCGGGGTCCACCAGTTCGGCGACCGTCGCACTCAAGGAAGGCACTGAACTCAACGGAACCACATCCGGGCCCATCACCGTGACCCAGGACGCCACCTCCAACTGGTCATCCTGAGGAGCACCAGCCTCGATACGCGCTGGAGCAAAGCCCGAGCGGGTATGCCCGGATTCCCCACCCAATCCGCCTGTTCGGTGATGATTCCCCAACCGCCGAGCGCTACCTTCGATACATGGTCAAAGACACACACAATGCTGACGGCACGAACGACTTCACCGAAAAGATCGAAATCGCCGGAGAGAACCTCGTGGCCACCGTCAAGAACCTTATGTCGGACGCGCGCGTCCGCCGCATCATCATCCGCAACGCCGACGGTCGGCAGTTGATCAGCATCCCGTTGGCGGTGGGCGTCGCGGGTGGTGCAGTCGCCATCTTCATGGCACCCGTGCTCTCTGCGGTCGCCGTCATCGGTGGCGCGGTCGCCAGGCTCAAGCTCGAGATCGTTCGCACCGGCGAACCTCGCAACTGAACCCTCCGAACCCGACAACTCCAGTTGGCTCAGGCCCCGTCTGCGACCGTCTCCGAGCGGGGCCAGAAGATCAAAGCCAACGCGCACGCGACCATCGCGGTGCCCAACATCGCGATGGCGTGTTGTGCTGCCGCAACGAACGGCCCCAGATGGAAGCCCACCATGGTCTGATGCCAAGCTTCCACCACCAACTGGTGCAGCGCCGGCAGTGCCCCCACCAGCAGAGCTCCGGCCAAGCCGAGCGCACGACACCCTTCACCCTGCTGGCGGCGTTCGCTGCCACCCTCCAAGACTGCGTCGCCACCCCCAACAAGGCGACCATCACCCACATCAGGATCGCGGCATTGCG
>CALMKG010000445.1 GCA_937867175.1 uncultured Propionibacterium sp.
TGGTCAAGCCACCGTTCGTCGAATCACGCGTCCGCCAGTGACATCGGCCCGTAGATCAGCCGGTCGGCCTCGAAGAGGCTGATCTGGGTGACCCCAAGATCTTGCAGGTCGAGGTAGAAACTGCTCAGCCACTCTTCGGCCGAGGGTTGGTCGTCGAAGCGCATACCGAGCCCCGCGCCGGCCAAGTCGTCGGCGCTCGCTTCCGAACCGGGCGCCAGCTCGGCGTACCACCAGTACGCCATCAGAACTGCGCACCCCGGTCGATGGCGGTCGGCGGACGACGGAACCGCCGCATCGCGACCATCCGCGAGGCCATGTACATCAACAGCCCACGCCGGTTCGCGTTGGGGACCCGCTCGACCAGCAGCTGCTTGAACTTGAACCACAGCAGGGAGATCTCGATGACGATCGCAGCCATGATGGCCCACAGGGCGTACGAGGCGAAGATCGCGGCGCGCGGCAGCCAGGAGCCCACGAGGAATATCGACATGGACAACAGCAGCAACGGCCAACTGAACTCACTGAAAGTCCAGCGGGAGTCGACGAAGTTGCGCAGCAGCACGCGTTCTGGTTGCGACTCGGCGCTCTGATAGGCCTTCTGCTCGCGGGCGCGCCGAACCTCGCGGTTGCGGGCCTTCTGCTCTTGCTTCGACAAAGTCGGACGCAGGCGCTCTCGACGCTGCTGCTCGGCTTCGCGCCGGCTCAACGTCGGCGCGCTCTTACCCGACGACGGCTGAGTCGGGGTGGTCTCGGTGGCTGCGCCCTCGGCGGGCTGATCGGTCGCGTCATTGCTCTGGTACGGGCGGAAAAGTCCCACGGATTTCCTTCGGGTCGATGCTGCTTGAGTCATCCTAGTTGCCGGGGATGGGAAGCTCTAAGCTGGGACGATCACTACAGAAGGGCGATGCAGCAGATGGCGGGGATTCTTGGCCGCATCACGCGGGTTTTTGGGTCGAGCGACGACCCGCAACCCACCGACCCCCTGCAGAACAGCTACGCCCAGCAGACGCAGCTACTACAGGAGGTGCGCCGAGGGGCCGCCGAGGTGGCCACCAGTCGCAAGCGTTTGGCCCAGCAGATTGCGCAGCAGGCCTCCGAAATCGACTCACTCACAATGACGGCACGTCGAGCCCTCGAGCAGGGCCGAGATGACCTTGCCCGTGAGGCTTTGCTGCGCAAGCAGAGTCTGACCGATGAATTGGCCACCTTGGACGACGAGCACGACCGACTCCAGCTGACCGAGGAGCAGTTGGTGCTCACCAGCACCCGCCTGCAGGCCAAGCTGGATGCCATTCGAACCAAGCAGAAGACCATCTGGGCGACCTTCTCCGCGACTGAGGCGCAGACCCGGGTCGATCAGGCCCTGGCCGGTCTGGACCCAGATCTGGGCCACGCCGAACACGTGGTCCGAGAGGCCGCCCGGCACGGCGGAGCGCCCATTCACGCTCAGCAAACGGCGGACGCGGACGATCTGTCTGAGCGGGCGGAGCGCGCCGCCGAGGAGTTGGTGGCGATGAAGTCCGAGTTGGCCGGTCGGGAACCGGTGGACGCGACGCACGGTTCGTACCGGCAACCGGCCCCGTCTCAAGACGCCGGCGAGATCCGGGACGAATGGCACGCTGAGGGAGGGACATCGCGATGATCGTCCGGGTGATGGGTCAGGGGCAATGGGAAGTGCCTGACCGCTTGGTGATTCGGCTGAACGTGCTGGACGAATTGGTCTCGGACGCGGTCGTGTCGCGCGATGAGGAGGCGCTGGCCTCGGTTCTGGACGAGATGGCCGATCTGGTCGCCCGGCACGGCGTCCGGGTGCCACCCGGAAAGGTGGGGCTGAGCGACCTGATCGTGCCCAACGTCGGGACCTCGCTGCGCGAGGTGGGCGAGTGGTTGCAGGAGAGCCGGGAAGACGACGGGCTGATCCCTGGTTGAGATGGTCGTACACTGGACCAAGCCCGGCGCGACCGGGCGATTGGCCGACGAACCAATGGAGCAGATCAGATGACCGATACTTCTGTGCGTACAACTGGCGTCACCCTCACCGAGACCGCTGCCGCCAAGGCGGCCGCCCTTCTGGCGGCGGAAGACCGCGACGACCTTGCGCTGCGCATTGCCGTTCAGCCAGGCGGTTGCTCGGGGTTGCGCTACCAGCTGATGTTTGATGACCGCCAGCTCGATGGCGACCTCAAGGACCCCTATGAGGGCGTCACTCTGGTGGTCGACCGGATGAGCGCCCCCTACCTGGGCGGGGCGACCATCGATTTCATGGACACCATCGAGGCCCAAGGCTTCACCATCGACAATCCGAACGCCTCCAACTCGTGCGCTTGCGGGGATTCCTTCCACTGAGCAGCATCTGAACTTGCCGAATAGCGGGCGTCCACCGGCGAGGTGGGCGCCCGCCGTTTCGTCACAGCCAACTGCTGGCGATCGGGCGGCCCTCCTCGTAGCCGGACGACGACTGGAGACCGACCACTGCGCGCTCGTGGAACTCAGCCAATGTGCGTGCCCCGGCGTAGGTGCACGACGAACGGACGCCGCTGGTGATCCAATCGACCAGATCCTCCACGCCCGGACGCTGCGGGTCGAGGTACATCTTGGAGCCGCTGATGCCTTCCTCGAAGAGGGCGGCTTTCGCCTTGTCGAAGGACGATTGGTGACGCGTCCGGCTGCGCACTGCGCGGGCGCTGGCCATGCCGAAGCTCTCCTTGTAGGCACGGCCGGCTGGATCGTGGAGCATGTCGCCGGTCGACTCGTGGGTGCCGGCGAACCAACTGCCTATCATCACGTTGCCGGCCCCGGCGGCCAGTGCGAGCGCAACGTCGCGCGGGTAGCGCACGCCGCCGTCGGCCCAAACCGCGCCGCCGTGTTCGCGAGCGGCCGCGCTGCATTCCAGCACGGCGCTGAACTGCGGGCGGCCGACTCCGGTCTGCATCCGGGTGGTGCACATCGCGCCCGGACCTACGCCGACCTTGACGACATCCGCGCCGGCGTCCAGCAGATCGGTGGTGCCCTCCGCAGTGACGACGTTGCCTGCCACCAGCGGGGCGCGGCGTCCGGTCTGGTCGGCAAAGGCATCACGAGTCGGCAGCACCGTGGCCAAAGCGTCCATCATGCGTTGCTGGTGGCCGTGCGCGGTGTCGAGCACCAGCACATCTGCGCCCGCCTCCAGCAGCGCCTTGGCACGGCCAGCGGAATCACCGCTGATGCCGATCGCCGCAGCCACCTTCAGCCGACCTTCCGCGTCCAGGGCAGGGCGGTAGATGGCTGACCGCAGCGCCCCCCTGGTCGACATCACTCCGACCAGGGCGCCGTCAGCGTCCACCGCGATGGCGAGCCGTTGGCGGCTATTGGTCAACGTGTCGAAGACTTCTTGCGGCGTGGTCTGCGGACCGACCAGGGTGAGCGCGTTCGTCATCACCTCGTGCGCCTGCGAGAAGCGGTCGACACCGCGGGCCTCGGTCTCGCCGACCAGACCGAGCGGTGCACCCTGGGCGTCGATGACGACCGCGAAGCCGTGGGCCCGCTTGGCCATCAGGGTCATCGTGTCACCGACCGTGGTGGTCGGTGACACGGTGATCGGCGTCTCGAAGACGGTCGGGGCACGTTTGACCCGCTCGATCGACTCGGCCAGCACATCGACAGGGAGGTCCTGTGGTAACACGGCAAGGCCACCGCGCCGGGCGATCGTCTCGGCCATCCGCCGGCCCGAGATCGCGGTCATGTTGGCCACCACCAGCGGCAGCGGTTGGTGGAGGCCATCGGTGGTGGTGAGGTCCACATCCAGTCGTGAGGTCACCGTGCTGCGGTTGGGCGCCATGAAGACGTCGCTGTAGGTGAGATCGTAAGCCGGGGTATTGGAGAGGAATCGCACGCCCCCATTCTTCCGTGGCGGGCAAGCGGGTTTTGTTCGTCCGGCGGGATGAACGCGATAGCATCGCCATGACCAGTGGTGCGGCCATCGTGGGGCGGCGCCGGTGAAGCGCGAGGAAACAGCCATGAGCGAGAACCAAGATCAGACCGCCTCCGAAGTGCTGAAGGTGATCATCTACTCCAGCGACCGCTTGGTCAGGGAGCAGATCAGGCTCGCCCTCGGACGCAAGATCGCTCCCGACTTGCCCGAGGTGGAGATCACCGAGTTCGCCACCGGGCCGGCATTGATCGAGGCGCTCGACAACGACAGCTTCGACGTCGCCGTCTTCGATGGAGAGGCACGACCCGGTGGAATGGGGCTGTCACACCAGATCAAGGACGAAATCCCGGACGCCCCGCCCGTCGTGCTGCTGATCGCGCGCGCCGCTGATGCTTGGATGGCGGCCTGGTCGCGGGCGGAGGGCATCTCGCCGTACCCGATCGATCCGATCCGCCTTCCCGACGACGTGGCCCAGGTGGTTCGCGACACCCGCGCCGGCCGGACGAACCCGCTGTCGTCCGGCGTGGTCATCCCGGGCTCGGGCAGCCGCCACCGCGTGGGCTGACCTTCGCTCACCAACGTTGCGCACTGGGGGTGGGACGGCGAAACCGTCGACTCCCCGGCGGTTTAAGGTGAAGCCATGGATTTCACATGGCCCAACATCCTGACCGGTCTGGTTCGCGGTGAAGACCTGGATGCCTCGACCACCGAGTGGGCCATGGGAGAGATCCTTGCCGGAAACGCTAGCCCCGTGCAGATGGCGGGTTTCATGGTTGCGCTACGCGCGAAGGGCGAGACGATCACCGAGTTGGACGCCCTTGCCAACGGGATGTTGGCCAAGGCCACACCGATCGACCTGCCTCGTAACGCGGTCGATGTCGTCGGGTCCGGCGGTGATCGCGCGAACACGGTGAACGTCTCGACGATGGCCGCCATCGTGGCCGCCGCCGCAGGCGCGAAGGTCGTCAAGCACGGTAACAGGGCAGCGAGTTCGATGAGCGGTACCGCTGACTGTCTGGAGGCCTTGGGCCTGGCCCTTGACGTGGCGCCCGAGCGCCAGCGACAGGTCTTCGACGAATGCGGACTGGTCTTTTTGTTCGCGCCCCTGTACCACGGCTCGTTGCGTCACACCGCACCTGCCCGCAAGGAGTTGGGTATTCAGACCACGTTCAACTTCCTTGGCCCACTGGCCAACCCGGCCCGTCCTGACGCTCAGGCCATCGGAATGGCGAACCTGCATGTCGCCGAACTGGTCGCGGGGGTGCTGGCCTCCCGCGGGAACCGGGGCATGGTCTTCCACGGTGAGGACGGTCTCGATGAGCTGACCACCACCACCCGGTCTGATATCTGGCTCATCGGCGGCGGCGAGGCGGTGCGCACCGAACTCAACCCGGCCGACTTGGGAGTCCAGCCGGCGAAGCCGGCCGACCTGATCGGCGGTCCGCCCGCCCGCAACGCACAGGTGGTTCGCGATGTCTTGGCCGGCGGCACCGGGCCGGTGCGTGAGATCGTGCTTCTCAACGCGGCCGCCACGCTGCTCGCCTTCGATGGACCCAGTCTGACCGAGCCCGTCGCCGATCAACTGCGCCGGCCGCTTGAACGTGTTGCCGCCGCGATCGACGAGGGGACGGCGGCAGAACTGCTCGTCCGCTGGGTTGACACCACCAACCGCGTGCGCGGCTGATCAGCGCGCGGCCACCGCCAGCCACGCCCAACCCAGCCATGGCCCGAGCCACAGTCCGGGGCCATAGGCGAAGGCTTTGCCCAAAGGGGAGGGGCGTCGGCGACGCCACAGGCTGACAGTCACCCCCCAGCAGGCCGCCGCGATCGAGCCGGCCAGCAGGCTGGTGTACCAAAGCTCCATTGACCACATGCCAGTCAACCCGCCGGCCATCGCGGCCAACCGGACGTCACCGAAGCCGATCGAGCGGCTGATCCACCACAGCAGCGCGAACACCCCGCCGGATGCGGCAGCTCCGAGCAAAGCATGCAGCGCCAGTCGCGCACCGTCGGGTGCCCAAATCGCGGTGATGAGGGTCGCCATGATGAGCGCCGCCGCCGTGAAGTGGCTGGCCCTGATCGGGAGCCAGGTGGTGCGGGCGTCCACCGACACCAAGACCAGGGCGGCGCTGCCCCAGACGAGACCGACGCCGCGCATCTGAACCGGAGCCCAGCCGAGCACCGCCAGGCAACAGGCCAGCGTCGCCGCCATCAGACTCGGCACGACCGATGGTCGCACCAGGTCGGCGTAACGCAGTTTGTGCTGGGCGTCTGGCTCGTCGGAGGCAGGCTCGGGGTGCCGGGCCACAATCATCAGCTGGACGCCGGTCAGCAGCAGCGCGATGACGGCCGGGCCGAGCCAGTCGAGAACGGGCATCAGGCGCTCAGCCGAGTCGAGGCGGTGCTGGCCCACAGCACGCGCTTCGGATCGACGCCCCATGCCTCACAGGCCGCCTCGGCCCGCAAGAGCTGCAGCCGGGAACACCAGATGGACCCGCCAGCCATCAAGTTGCGGATGCTGAGCGCGTCCACCCCCACGAATTCGGCAATCTCTGCGGGGCGACAACCCCGCAGGCCGAGCGACCACGCCAGCGCGCGCAACGAATCGCAGGACGCCGGCTCGCCAGCGAGGGCCGCGAGGCGCTGGTGGTCGAGCTGCAGGAGCAGACGGCCGTCCATCTGCCGTAGCCGACGCACCGGATGCCCGTTCCTGCCGGCCAGCAGGGCATGCACGGTGGCGGAGGTTACACCCGCCGCGTGGGCGATGGCCCGCCAGGGTAGCCCGGTATCGCTGACCAGTTGGCGGACCCAAGCGCGGAAGGGTGCGGCGTCCACCCAATCGTGGGCGGTGATGATGGTGCTCATTCGGTGTCTCCTGTGGGCTGGCCGGCCGGCTGGGGGTGGGAGCCGGCTCGGCTGTGGGGTGAGACCCACTAAAGCCGATCCGGCAGGCCACCGCCAAGCCCGCAGACTCCACGGACAACACGACTTCGGTGCGGACAACACCACGCAGTTCTCCGGACAACACCTGCCATGCGGGACGACGCCGAAGGGCCGGCCAGTGCGTTCGCACCAGCCGGCCCCTCGAATGACTTGGCTCGGTCAGGTCACCGCAGCGCGCGGATGAAGCCGGCGGCCAGCGCCGCCTCCTCACTGTTGAACCAGACGTCGGCGTTGGTGCGGTCGTAGCCCGCGGCCTCTGGGGTGTGGTACTTCATCGAGCGCTCATTGCCCTTGATGATGAAGCCTTCCGGCGGCTCGGAACCGACGTAGGCGCCTTCGCCGTAGCCCTGCTCGGCCCGCTGCGCAGACTCGCCGGCCCCGGACTGATCTTCCGGATTGAGCGGGCCACCCTCGGAGACCATGGCCTCCTCGGCCTCGTCGATCGACTCCTGGGCGCTGGTGTCCACGTCCGAATCGCTGTCGAACGGGCTGTCACCCCAGGCGGCCTCTTCGTCCTCGTGGCCCGGACGCATCGGTTCCGCCGGGGACCAGCCGTCGTCGTCACTGCCCAGCACCGCGCGGATGACGATCACCACGACGCCCACAACTGCGGCGATCCCGAGGACCGTGAGGATCTTGCCGAGCAAGCCACCCTCACGCTTGACAGGCACCGGCTTGGGCTCGGGCAGCAGCAGGTCGCCGCGCAGCGCAGCCACCGCAGAACGGCCTCGCCGGGAAGCCTCCTGCACCGTCGGGTTCTCGTTGGCGTCGGTCCACAGATCTTGGAAGACCGGGTAGACGTCGTGTTCCACCCGGTCCTTGGCGGTCTCATAGGCGTGCTCAAGGGTGGGTTGCATTCGTTCGGCCGCCTCGCTGACCAACGGGACGATGCGATCACGCGCGTCCTGGATGAAGGGGCTGACACCCTCGGATACCCGCTGTGCCGCGTCCTTGGCGTAGTCATAGGTGTGCTGCCCGGCCTGCTTGGCGCGGGGGGTGATGTAGTTGACTGCATCCGTGAAGGCGTTGCTGCCCTGCTCGAGCGCTTCCTCGGCGGCCGTTTCGACGGCAGAGCACGCTTTCTTGCACCTGCAGGTCATAATCCACTCCGTTCTGTTCTGGGCCCGTAATCGAGCTTGCTCGTAGTCGAGCTGTTGTCAACGCTACGTGCTCGGCTCGGCACGATGTGGCAAGCGAGACAGATTACCCGGGCGGTCTGCAAGGATGAGGAGGACTCATTACCAGGAAGGCGCCCAATGACCCAGGCCACCGTGCACACCTCAAAGGGTGACGTCATCGTCGAGCTCTTCGACGACTACGCACCCAAGACCGTCGCCAACTTCATCGGCCTCGCGAACGGGACGCGGGAGTACCGTGATCCCACCGATGGCCAGCTGAAGAAGGGGCCGTATTACGACAACACCATCTTCCACCGGGTGATCAGCGGTTTCATGATCCAGGGCGGCGACCCCACCGGCACCGGCCGTGGCGGCCCCGGCTACACATTCGCCGACGAGTTCTACCCTGACCTCGTCTTCAACCGTCCCTACCTGCTGGCTATGGCCAACGCCGGACCCGGCACCAACGGCAGCCAGTTCTTCATCACGGTCGGTCCGACGCCGCATCTCAACCGCCGGCACTCCATCTTCGGCGAGGTCACCGATCCCGCCAGCCAGGCGGTCGTGGACGCCATCGCAACCACCCCCACCGCGCGCGGCGACCGTCCGATCACCGACGTGGTGATCAAGTCGATCACCATCGGCTGACGGCATACGTCGCTGACGTCCCCCGCCGGAGGGCTGCTGAGCCCTTTCGCCGGGGGACGTCGCATCTTGCCCCGGTGCCTTTGGGTAGGGTGAGCTGCGGCTTTGTTGGAGTTCAAGGGAAACGTGGTCAAACAGGTGACAACCCAGGTTACGGCGTTCGGGCGGCGGTCGACCGACCCGTGGAGCGAGGATCAACCCATCCGGTCGGCACTGTTCAGCGAGGAGCAGTTGGCCAGGCACGCCATGTCGTTGGCCGACAGCCACATGGTCTCCCGACGCGCCAAGCCGGTGGTCTCGCTGCTGCAGCGGATGCGGGACAACGCCAGCGTCCTGGGGGAGTGCTACCTCGCCCTGAGTCGGGCCGCCGCCAGCGGCGGGCCGATGAGCCCGGCGTCCGAGTGGCTGATAGACAACTTCCACACCTTGGAGGAGAACACCCGGCTGGCGCGTCGCGACCTGCCCCGTGGCTACTTCAGCCAGCTGCCGAAACTGGGGCCGGGCGCCCTCGCCGGCCATCCCAGGATCTTCGCCATCGTGTGGGCCTACGTCGCGCACACCGACAGCCTCTTCCACCCCGACCAGTTGGCCCGCTACATCTCCGCCTACGAACGCCGCAAGGCACTGACCCTCGGCGAACTCTGGGCGGTGCCCATCAATCTGCGTATCCTGCTCATCGAGAATGCCCGTCGGCAGGCGCAACTCCTGGTGGCCGCCACTCGACATCGCCAGCAGGGCGACGAACTCGCCGATCAGCTGCTCGGTCTGGATCGTCCGAGCCCCGTCGAGTTCGACAAGTCCCTGCTGCCTGCCGAGCAGACTGGTCAGGCCAGCCGAGCCTTCTGCGTCCAACTGCTTCGTCGGTTGAGCGGTCAGGTTATTGCGGGCTTCGACGATTGGCTGGAGGGCCAGCTGGCTCTGCTCGGCGGCCTCGCCGAGTCGGTCATCCAGGAGGATCTGGCCGCGCAGTCGGTCGCCACCGTCACGATGCGCAACATCTTCCACTCCTTGCGTCTGGTCAACGACGTCAACTGGGAGGACTGGCTGGAATCGGTGAGCGCGATCGAGGCCGAACTGCGCATCAGCACCGGCTACCGCGAACTCGACTTCGCCACCCGCAACTCGTACCGGTCCGCCATCGAAAGACTCGCCCGTGGCTCCGGACAGGAGGAATTGGATGTGGCGCGGGCGGTGATCTCGGTGGCCCGCGAGTCACCCGATGATGTGGGTCGCGACATCGGCTTCTGGTTGGTCGATGATGGGCTGCCCAGCTTCGAAACCGACCTCGGTTACCGGCCGACGCTGCGGGAACGCCGAGTCCGCTTGATCAAGGCGATGGGTCTGCCCGGCTACATCGGCGGCCTGCTGCTCGCGACCGCCCTTGTCGTGGGTCTGCTGTTGTGGGCGATGACCGCCCTGGCGGGCGACCTGTCGATCGGCATGGTCGTGGCGCTGGCCGTGCTGGCCGGCGGCCCGGCCAGCGAATTGGTGCTTGCCCTGCTGAACTATGCCCTTTCTCGGATACTGCCCACCACCGCACGTCCGGGGCTTGAGTTGCGCAATGGGGTGCCGGACGCGTTGCGCACCCTGGTCGTGGTGCCGACCATGATCACCTCGGCCGACGGTATCGATGAGCTGGTGGACACCTTGGAGGTGCACTTCCTGGCAAACGATGACGGGGAGGTCTATTTTGCTGCGGCGACCGACTGGGCCGACGCCGCCACCGAACACACCCCTGACGACCAGACCCTGCTCAACCTCGCCCGGAACCGGATCCGAGCCCTGAACGAGAAGTATGGTGACCGGTTCCTGCTCTTCCACCGCGAACGGCGCTGGAATCCGAGCGAAGACGCCTGGATGGGCTGGGAGCGCAAGCGCGGCAAGCTGATGGAGCTCAACGCCTACCTGCGCGGCGCCACGGGCACCAGCTACATGGCTTTCGAGGGACGAATCCCCGGCCGCTTCCGCTACGTGATCACACTCGACTCCGACACCCGGCTGCCGCGCGACACCGCGAAGAAGCTGATCGGAAAGATCGCGCACCCCCTGAATCAGCCGATGGTCGACCCGGCCAGCGGAAAGGTCAGCCGCGGCTTCTCTGTGCTCCAGCCGCGAGTCACCCCGAGCCTGCCGTCGGTCGACGACACTTCCACCTTCCAGTCGGTCTACTCCACCCAGCGCGGTCTGACGCCCTACGCGGTGGCCATCTCCGACGTCTACCAGGATCTCTTCGGTCGCGGATCGTTCAGCGGCAAGGGCATCTATGAGATTGACGCGCTCGAGGCCGCCCTGCGTGACCGGATTCCGGAGAACACCGTCTTGTCGCATGACCTGCTGGAAGGCAACTATGCCCGATCCGGCCTGGTCACCGACATCGAGGTGGTCGAGGAATACCCGACCAGCTACGAGGTCGACACCAAGCGGCAGCACCGTTGGGTGCGGGGCGACTGGCAGTTGCTGCCGTGGATCTTCGGCCGCCACACCGGATTGGATGGCCTCGGCATCTGGAAGATGTTCGACAACCTGCGGCGCTCCCTGGTGCCCATCTTCTCGGTACTCGGGTTCATCGTGGCGTTGGTGGCGTCGGCTTGGCAGGTGGCGGCCTGCTGGCTGGTGCTGCTGCTCGCGCAACTGCTGCTGCCCTCATTGATAGGGATCGTGTCGGCCCTGTTCGCTCCGGCGCGCGGCATCACAGCCAGCAGCAAATACCACAGCATCGGCGCCAATCTGGGGCATGCGCTGGCGCTCGCCGGGCTGAACTTCGTCTTCCTCGCCCACCGGGCCTGGTCCAACGCCGACGCGATCGTCCGCACCGGGTGGCGGATGACTGTTTCGCATCGCAACCTGCTGGAGTGGACGACCGCGGCGGCGTCCGCCAAGCAGGCCACTGGTACCTTGCGTCGATTTGCCCAGCAGATGGCCGGCGGGCTGGTGGCGCCTGCGGCTGCGTTGCTGGTGGCGGCAATCAGCGGATGGGGGCAACTGCTGGTCGCGCTGCCGGCCGTGCTGGCGTGGGCAGCCGCCCCCTTGGTGGCCCAGCGTGTCAGCGCGCGCCTGGAACCGGTCGAACTGCTCGCCGACAAGGGGGACCTGGCTGAGTTGCGGTTGGTGGCCCGCCGCACCTGGGGTTTCTTCGAGACGTTCGTGACCGCTGACCAACTGCACCTGCCTCCGGACAACTTCCAGGAGGATCCGGAACCGCGGATCGCGCATCGGACCTCGCCGACCAACATCGGTCTGTATTTCCTTACCGTGATCAGTGCCCGCGATTTCGGCTGGATCGGTGACTGCGAGACGGTCGATCGCCTGCAGGCCACCATGGCCTCGGCCCGGAACCTCGAACATCAACACGGTCACCTGTACAACTGGTACGACACCGAGACCGGCAAGCCACTGAGCCCGCGTTACGTCTCGTCGGTGGACTCGGGCAACTATGTCGGTCACCTGCTGGTGCTGGCCAGCTTCTGCCGGGAGTGGCGTGAGAACCCACCGACACCGGTCGACCCGCGTAATGGCTTGGCAGACGGGGTCGGGCTACTTGAGCAGGTTGTCTCCGAACTGCCCGAGAAGCGCTGGACCGGCTGCGACCGTGCCGGTGCGCAGGCCCACGTCGGGGCGATCCGGCAGGGGTTCGGGACTCTGGTGGCCGGGCCCTTGACCATCCAGTCCCTGACGGCCTTCGGGGTGAAGGTCGGCGAGTTGGTCGGTGTGGGCGGGCTGCCCGGCACGCTGCGGCACGTGGCGCAGTCGCTGGCGCGCAGCGTAAGCTCGGCTCTGCGTGATCTCGCGCTTGACGACGAGGGACGCCGCGAGCTGGTGGATCGGTTGGCGGTTGTGGAGGCCCAGGCCCGCGAGGAGTTCCGCAGCACCGACTTCGACTTCGTCTACGACCACGAGCGCCGCCTTCTGTCGGTGGGCTACAACGTCGACGAGGCCAAGCTGGACGAGTCCAGTTATGACCTGATGGCCTCGGAGGCCAGGCTGGGCAGTTATGTGGCGATCGCCAAGAACGATCTGCCTACCCGGCACTGGACGCGGCTGGGGCGCAGCGTCACCGCCGTCGGGGGCGGGGCGGCCCTGCTCAGCTGGTCGGGGTCGATGTTCGAGTACCTGATGCCGATGCTGGTGATGCGGCAACCCGCGACCGGGCTGCTCATCACGTCCTGTGAGCTGGCCGTGCAACGCCAGATCCAGTACGCCAAGCAGGTTGGGTGTCCGGTCTGGGGGATCTCGGAGGCCGGCTACTTCGCCCGTGATCCGCAGATGAACTACCAGTATTCGCCGTTCGGCGTGCCCGGCCTCGGCCTGGTTCGCGGGCTGTCGAATAACCTGGTCATCGCGCCGTACGCGTCAGGTCTGGCGTCCATGGTCAACCCCAGGGAGGCGATGGTCAACTACCGGCGTCTGGCGAAGCTGGGCGCGCGCGGTCGCTATGGCTTCTACGAATCGCTCGACTTCACCCGACGGCGTCTGCGCGAAGGGCAGCAGTTCGAGATCGTCCGCAGTTACATGGCGCACCACCAAGGCATGACGATCGTCGCAATCGCCAACGTCGTCTTCGACGGGGCAATGCGTGACCGTTTCCACGACGAACCGATGGTCAAGGCGGCCGAACTCCTGTTGGAGGAGCGCGCACCCGAACACGTACCGGTCTCCACGACCCGCCGCGCCGTCGATTCCGAGCCGCGCAGCACCAAGGCGCTGGTCACGCCGATCGAACGGGTGTACACCGGGCAGGCGGCGCTGGCGCCACACCTGCAGATGATGTCGAATGGTCGACTCAGCCTCGCCCTGACCTCGGCGGGCGCAGCATGGTTGCGCTGGGGCGGGCTCGCGGTGACGCGTTGGTCGTCCGAGCGGAATGGCTTCGCCGGCACCGACCACCTGTACATTCGCGACACTGAATCCGGCCGGGTCTGGACGCCGACCCCGCTGCCCGTCCACCGGCTTCCCGAGCACTACCAGGTGCGCTTCACCGAGGACCGGGCACGATTCAGTCTGCACCTGGACACCGACCTGACCGTCGTCGTGCAGCACCAGGTCTCGCCGGAAGCCGACGCGGTGGTTCGCAAGATGACCATCACCAATGACGGCGCCCGTACCCGGCACTTGGATGCGGTCAGCTACCAGGAACTCGTCCTCGCCCAGCGCGCCGACGCGCGGGCCCACCCGGTGTTCTCCAAGATGTTCGTGCACACCGAGTTTCTGGACGAGGGCAGCGTGCTGGTCGCCACCCGGCGCCGTCGCTCACCGAGTGACCCGGAGATCTGGGCGGCCCACTTCGTCACCGCGGACCGTGGTCACGAGCACCTGCCCGACCAGCCCACTCCCGAGACTGATCGGCGCAACTTCCTGGGCCGCGGTCGCGGTCTGGACGATCCGGCGCAGCTGGCTCCGGGCGGGCGGCCGACCGGGACGACCGGCTACACCCTCGATCCGATCTTCTCGCTGAGCCAGCCGGTGGCGTTGCCCCCGGGTGAACGGGTGGTCCTTTCGTGGTGGACCGTGGTGGCGGCAGATCGGGATGGGCTGCTGCGGCTGGTTGACCACCACCGCACCGTGGGCGCCAGCGAACGGCTTTCGATGCTCGCCTGGACCCAGGCGCAGGTTCAGTTGCGCCACCTCGGCATTGAGGCCGAGGACGCAGCCCTGTTCCAGAACCTCGCCGGGCGCGTGATGTACCCGCAGCTCGACCTGCGGGCCCCCGCGCAGGAGTTGACTGCGGCCCGGCCGCAGTCCGACTTGTGGCAGATGGGCATCTCAGGTGACCTGCCGATTCTGGTGGTGCGCATCCGGGACGTCGCCGACATGGCCCTGGTACGTGAGGTGGTGCATGCGTTCGAGTTCTGGCGCGCGCGCCGCTTCGCTGTCGACGTCGTGCTGCTGAACGAGCAGGCGACCAGCTACGCCCAGGAGCTGCAGCTGGATCTGGAGACCGCTGCCCACTCGATCTCGCTGCGCACCGGTCATCCCGACTCCACCGGGCAAATCTTCGTGGTGCGGCGTGACCAGGTTGCGGCCGAGGCGATCGCCGCGCTCTTCGGCACGGCTGCGGTCGTCCTGGTGGCCCGCCGGGGTTCGATCAGCCAGCAGATGCCACCGCGACCCGAGCAACGGGTGGGTGGCGGCCGGCTGCACGCGCTGCCGCGCAGGGGGCCCGACACGCCGCTGCAGCCTGCCAACGCGGCGGCCGATCTGCGCTTCTTCAACGGCTTCGGTGGGTTCAACGACGATGGCGACGAGTACGTGGTGATCTCCGATCAGGGCCGGCCCACCCCGGCGCCGTGGACCAATGTGGTCGCGAATGAGCAGTTCGGGTTCTTGGCCACCGCCGAAGGTGGCGGTTGTACGTGGTGGCGCAACAGCCGCGACAACCAGTTGACCAGTTGGCGCAACGACCCCGTCACGAACCGGGTGAGCGAGGCGATCTACGTGCGCGACGACGACAGCGCCGCCATTTGGTCGCCGACCGCAGCGGTGGCCGAGGACGGCCGGCACATCACCAGGCACGGATTCGGCTACACCACGTACAGCTTCGAGGGCCCCGAGCTGGCCATGGAACAGACGGTCTTCGTGCCGTTGGACGATTCGGTGAAGATCAGCCTGCTCAAGCTGACCAACAAGTCCCGGCGCCGGATGCGGTTGACGGTGACCAGCTATGCCGAGGTCGTGTTGGGGCAGCACCGCGACCTGACTGCTCGGCACCTGATCACCGAATCCGATCCGGTGACCTCGGCGTTGCTGGTGCGCAACCCGTTCAGCGTGGACTACGCCGACCAGCTTGTCTTCTGCGACATGGCTGGACGCCAGACGTCGTGGACGGGGGATCGTAGCGAATTCCTGGGGCCGCCGGCATCGTGGCAACAGCCACACGCGGTGACTCGCACCGAGCCGCTGTCCAACCGGGTCGGAGCGGGCCTCGACCCGTGCCTGGCGATGCAGCGACCGGTGCGTCTCGAGCCGGGGGAGAGCATCGAATTCCCCATCCTGTTGGGGGCCGGAGTCGACTTGGCCGAGGTGCGCACGCTGCTTGGCCGTTACCGTGGTCGTGACCTCGGTGCGGTCCTCGACCAGGTGCGTGAGCACTGGCGAGGGTTGCTCGCCCAGGTGCAGGTCAGCACCCCGGAGGGCTCGTTCGACGTGATGCTCAACGGCTGGCTGCTGTACCAGACGATGGCGTGCCGGATGCTGGCGCGCGTCGGCTACTACCAGGCGTCGGGCGCCTACGGCTTCCGTGACCAACTGCAGGACTCGATGGCGGTCGTGCTGATCGATCAGCAGTTGGCCAGAGAGCACTTGCTGCGGGCGGCCGGACGCCAGTTCGGTGAGGGCGACGTCCAGCACTGGTGGCTGCCCGCAACCGGGGCAGGGGTACGCACCCGGATCACCGATGATGTGGTCTGGCTGGCGAACGCAGCCGTCCGCTATCTTGACGTGACCGGTGACTACGGGGTGTTGGATGAGCAGGTCGGCTTCCTCAGCGGCGACCCGCTGGGCCAGGACGAGCAGGAGCGGTTCTTCACACCCCAGGTGTCCGGCCGCACCGCGAGCCTCTACGAGCATTGCGTGCTCGGGCTGGAGCAAGCCTTCCGTTACGGTCGCAACGGGCTGCCGCTGATGGGCACCGGTGACTGGAACGACGGCATGAACCGGGTCGGGGCCGCTGGCGAGGGCGAGAGCGTGTGGCTGGGCTGGTTCCTGCACGCCACGCTGACCGCCTTCCTGCCACTGGCTCGCCGGCGCGGAGACCGCTCGTTCGCGACTCGGGCACTGGCCGAGCAGCAGCGTCTGCTGGAGGCCCTCGAGGACGCCGGCTGGGACGGCGAGTGGTACCGGCGCGCCTACTTCGATGACGGTACCCCGCTGGGCTCATCGGGACGCGTCGAGTGCCAGATCGACGGTATCGTGCAGAGTTGGGCGGTGCTTTCGCAGTCTTCGCACCCGGAGCGTACCGGCCGCGCCATGGAATCGATGTACGACCACCTCGTCGATCATGAACATCGGCTGATCAGGCTGTTTACTGCGCCGTTCGATGTCTCCGAGCCAGATCCGGGCTACATCCGGGCCTACCCCCCGGGTGTGCGGGAGAACGGCGGACAGTACACCCATGGCGCTGTCTGGTCGATCCTGGCCTGGGCTGCCTTGGGACGCGACGATCGCGCGGGTGAGGCATTCCAGCTGATCAACCCGGTGAATCATGCGTTGGATGCCGAGGCGGCCGAGGGGTACCGGGTGGAACCCTACGTGCTGGCGGCCGACGTCTACTCGGTCGAACCGTACGCCGGACGCGGCGGCTGGACCTGGTACACCGGGTCGGCCGGCTGGCTGTACCGCGCCGGTCTGGAGGCCATCCTCGGGCTGCGGCGCCACGGCGAGCGTCTGGAGGTCCGTTGCTGCCTACCGTGTGATTGGGGCTCCGCCAGCGTCCGCTACAAGCACGGGGATGCCCGCTACGACATCGACATCCAAGGCGAACCGGGGCAGGGGCGAGTGGTGGTGGAATGCACCGTCGATCAGCAGCCGGTGCCGGTGGTCAACGGTGCGGCCATGATCAACCTCGATCGGTCGGCGGGCACCCACTGGGTGAACGTCAGACTCGGCGGGCAGGTGTCAGTCGCCGACACCGAGTGAGAAGGTGGATTCGAGGTCGTGCTGGCTGAAGGCCCGGAAGGCGAGGTGTGTGGTGGTGTCCAACACCCCCGGCACCTTGCTGATCCGGTCTGAGATCACATCGGCCACCGTCTCGAAGTCGCGGACCCGAACCATGACGATCAGGTCGATGCGTCCAGTCACCGAATAGACCTCGCTGACGCCCTCAATGGCGGCGATCTGTTCGGCAACCTCGGGGATCTGATCCGACTTGACCTGGACGAAGACGATGGCGGTGATCATGGCCTGATTCTAGGCCCAGCTGGTGTCGCCGGCCCCGAGGGCCAGCCGGGGCAGGTCTGCCTCGTTGAGACCGCAGTGCAGCGGCATCGACCAGTCACCGTCGATCTCCAGCAGCCGAACCCCGGGACGCTCCAGCCAGGCGGCGATCCGTTCGGCCTCCTCGACTGACCCAGCGGGCAACTGCTGGGGGCTCGGCAGCACGGTCTCGGCCAGTCGGACCGCTTCCTCGGCCACCGGATGCGGGGCCTGGCCGGGTGCCGCGGTGGCCGCCGCGGCCAGTCGGCCGTGCCGGATGACGTGGATCTGCCAGCCCGGTGCCGGTGCCGGGCTCGGCACCCATCGCGCAGCCACGATCTGTGGGCACCGCGACATCGCGACCAGGCGATGCCAGCGCTGGGTGGTCGTCGCGTAGCAGCGCAACCTGTCGGTGAGCACCTGGGCCTCCTCGAAGCGCTGTTGGCTCGACAGTTGCGCGATCCGTCGCCCGACCGAAGCCACGGTGGGCCGCAGATCGCTGGACATCGCTCGGCGCACCTGTTCCACCATCGTCAGGTATGCCGCGTGGTCGGTGCCGGTGCACGGGGCCAGACACCTGCCGAGTTCTCCCAAGGCGCAGCCCGCCTGGGACGAGTTGCGGCCGATGCGCATGGTGCACTGCCTTATCGGATGGGCGTCGTAGAGGGCTTGGCAGGCGTCCTGAGCGGCCGCCTTGGAAGTGAACGGACCCCAGTAGGTGGCGTGATCATCAGCGGGCGAGCCGACGATGGACAGTCGCGGCCAGTGATCGGTGGTGAGTTTCACCCAAACTACCTTGTCCTGTCGGCGTGACCGGCGGTTGTAGCGCGGGGAGTGGGCGGCGATCATGCGCAGTTCGCGGATTTCCGCCTCCAGGTCGGTGGCGCAGACCAGTGCGTCCACCCCGGTCGCGACCCGCACCATCTCGTCCATCCGGGGGCGAGTTTCGGACGAGGTGAAGTAGCCGCGCACCCGCCGCCGGATGTTCGTCGACTTGCCGACGTAGAGCACCTGCCGGGATTGGCCCGGCCGCTCGGCGAAGAACGCGTAGACCCCTGGCGCCTCGGGCAGCGCCTGCGCCCAGACGCGTTTGGCGCGGCGTTGAGGCGATACCCGATGTTCGAACTCTTTGAGGTCTTCCAGGGTCAACACACCGAGGTTGCCGACCCTTTCCAACAACCCGTGCAGCACGTCGACAGTGGCGCGGGCGTCCGAGAGAGCGCGGTGGTTGGGCTGGGTGGCCGCGCGGAAGTGCCGGGCCAGGGTTTCCAGTTTGCAGTTGGGCACCTCATCGGTGAGCAGTGTCTGGCGGGCCAGTGCGACGGTGTCGATCACTGCCGGGGCCGGCCAGACCTGCTCGTGCTGCTCGCAGGCCCGCTTCAGGAAACCGACGTCGAATCGTGCGTTGTGCGCGACCAGAACGCAGTTGCGGGCGAACTCCAGGAAGCCCGGCAGTACCTCGCCGAGGATCGGCGATTGCGCCACCATCTGGTTGGTGATGCCGGTGAGCATCGCGATCAGTGCCGGGATATGGGTCTGCGGATTGACCAGCGTGCCGAACTCCCCAAGCACCTCGCCGCCGCGCACCTTCACAGCGCCGAACTCGGTGATCGTCGCCTCTGGGCCGCTGCCGGTGGTCTCAAGGTCGACCACGCAGAACGTCACCTCGGCGAGCGGGGTGCCCAGGTCTTCGAGGCTGGGCTGCTGGGCGCTCGTCGTTCGGGCAATGGTCATGCGATGAACGTTAGGCCGACGCGCCGACAGTTCGGACGCTCGTCCGCCTTGGCAACTTGGTTCCCAAACGATTTTGAGAATCGGCTTAACGAGTCTTAGAGTCTCTAAGGAACTTACGGAAGGTGGACGAATGAGTTTCGTACGACGGGCAGCCACAGCGATTGTCGGAACTGCTTCCGCAGTGGCCCTGACAATCGGTCTGGTACCGTTGGCGACCGCCGAGGACGCCGTTGCGGCGGCCCAGGCCGAGCTTACGCAGCTCCAGACAGAGGCCGCCCAGGTTGAGCGCGACCTGCAGACCTCGAAGCAGGAGCAGGTGACCGCGCAGCGCCAGTACGACGTCACCACCGCAGACCTCACCGACCAGCAAGCGCTGGTCGAGCAGATGCGGGTTCAGGTCGGGCGGGTCGCGGTGGCCGCCCATCAGCAGTCGGCCGATCTGGGGGCAGCCACGTTGCTGTTCGGTGCCGACTCCGAAGAGAACTTCCTTTCCGACATGGCCGTGATGCAGAGCGTCACCGCGATCACCGATGAGCAGATGGTCCGGTTGGGCTCCGAGCAGGACCGGCTGGTCGACCTCGAGGCGGCGCAGGGCGACTCGTTGAAGAAGATCCAAGCAGAGATCGACCATCAGACCGAGCTGGCTGCCGAGTACGACGGCAAGGTGGCCCGCGCTCAACTGGTCGTTGACCGCCTGAGCGCAGACCAGAAGTCCGCCCTCGAGGCCGCCGCGAACCAGGCCATCAAGGACGCCAACCTGGCGCTGCTGGCCGGCGCCGAAGCTGAGGCCGCCAGTTTGTTGAGCCGATCCGGCGTCACCCTGCCGGCCAGCGGTGAGAAGGGCGTCTGGCCCACCAGCGGCCCGATCACCTCGCCCTTCGGCTACCGCGTCAACCCGATCGGCGGCTACTCCGAGTTGCACGACGGCGTCGACATCGCACCGCCCTGCGGCACCCCCGTCCGCGCCGCGTGGACCGGTGTGGTGCTGAGCGCCCGTGTCGAAGGTGGCTGGGGCAACCGGATCATCGTCGACAGCGGCACCTACAAGGCTGCCTACAACCACCTGCAAACCATGGCCGTGGCCCCCGGTGAGGTCGTCCAGGCCGGTCAGATCATCGCCTCGGTAGGCACCACCGGATATTCCACCGGCTGCCACCTGCACTTCAGCACTTGGCTGAACGGCCAAATCGTCGATCCCGTCGGGCTGTTCTGACCGACACGCGGTCCTGAGAACCAGCCACGCTACCGGGGCTGAACATGGCAACACGAGCGCGCAGCCCGCTGGCGCTCGTGTTGGTTGTGCTGGCGGGCGCGGTCCTGCTCGTGGTCGCGGTGTCAATGCTGCGGGGCAGCTCCGATGATCGGGAACAGGCCGCTTCCGAGCGGGCCCCCGGACCCCTCCTCGCAGCCATCCAGACCGACGACCGCGCTGGGTTCGAGGCCGCCTTCGCGTCGGACGCCGATGAACGCAGGATCAGCTTGCTGTGGGACAACTTGCGCGAACTCGACGTCATCGCGCTGACCCCCACGGCGCAAGAGCAGGCCTGGCAGGTGGTGTGGCGAGTGCCGGGCGAGAGTGGCGTCGCCAGCCACCAGGTCTCGCCTCGCTGGTCCTGCGGCCCGCTGCGGTGCGAGTTGGCCGACATCGTGCAGCAGCCGGGCATGCCCGCACCGCTCTGGCTGACCGGTCCGATCAGCGTCCACCGCGCCGGTGCAGTGGCTGTGATCGGTGGCCCCGACGCCGACCAGTGGCTATCGCCGGCGGCACGGGCAGCAGAGCAGCTGAGCCAGACGCCGTCCGCGGTCGCCCTTCTGCGTCCCGGCGCCCTGCAGGTGATAGAGGTGCCGGCGGACGCGGACGCCTTCGCTCAGGTGTTGGCCCAGCCCGCCCTGGAGTTCCGCGGTGCGGGGGCGATCACCTGGACTGCGTCCAGCGGCGGGGAGGTGCCCACGTCCGAACAGGTCACCAGCCGGATCGTGGTCAACCCGGACGCCACTGCGGGGCTCACTGACGGGCAACGCCAGTCCCTGATGCTGCACGAGCAAACACACGCCGCGACCTCGTGGCTGGCCGCCCCGGCCGCTGGTCGGCAGTGGGTCAGTGAGGGCTTGGCCGAATGGGTGCGGCTGCGCCATCCCGTGGCGGACGACAGCTACCCGGCGGCCCAGCCCGGTGGCTGTGTGACCGGATCGGTGCCGGCCGACGCGGACTTCCAAGGTCTTGGCGATACCACTGACGCTTATCGATGGAGCGAGGCGGCGATCGGCCAAATCATGTCGCGTCCCGACGCCACCGCAGTGGTGCAGCGGCTGTGGCGCGATCCGGCCGAGCCGCTGCCTGCCCTGACGTCTTGCGGCTAGAGTCGCGCCCCGTCGCCGTTGGTTGGGTCACAGTGTCGTGGCAAGGCGCTGAACAGCAGTGCGAGCCCGAGGCAGGCCGCCAGCGCGGTCAGCACGGCCAGCCACACGCCCGGCCGCAGCCCGGCCAGCACGAGGATGCCCGTCAGCAGGGTAGTGACCAGCAGGGCCACGCCGATGATCACCTTCAGCCGTGGCCTTCCCCAAGACGATTCCACCGGCGGGCGCCAGCGCTCGTGATCGTCGTCCGGGGTGGCCTCCTCGATCGCCTTGCTGAGGTTGAAGTACTCGATCGGGTCCTTCAGCTTTCGGGCACCGAATCGACGCGATTGCGGCCGGTCGGCCTTTGGTGGCGCAGCTGGCTCACCGGGCGGCCCGGCGCCGGCAACGTCACCGAACTCGGCGCGGATCAGGGCTTGAAAGCGCCGGTCGAATTCTTCGTCGTCACTGTGGCTCATCTGCGGCTCGCAAGAGGTCGCTGATGAAAGTGGCGGTGGTCTGGTTGATGAAGTCGGCGTCGTTGTCCATGGTGGCGACGTGGTAACTGTTCTCCAGCCAGTGGTCGGTCAATTGCGGCAGCCGACGGCGCAGCAGGCGTCCCGAATACCCGTCCACCACGTGGTCTTCCCGCGAGGTGAACAACAGCACCGGAACCCGAACCGAATCCAGGTTCTCTACCACCAGCCGCCACAATTCGCGCATGCTGGCCACCGCGGCGAGCGGCGCACGCGGGTAGGACGGCTCGGTGACGCCCTCGGCCTTGATGTCGGAGCCGATGCCGCGCACGGTCGGCAGCACTTTGGCCAGCAACGGCACCAGCCGATAGGTCGGCGAGTCGGTGCCGACCGACGGATTGACCAGCGCCACCCCCGCCACCTGCTCTAGTTGGGCGATCCGAAGAGCCAGCGACCCGCCCATGGACAAACCGATCACCACCTGCACGCGAGTTCGTTCGGTGAGCCAGTCGAGGGCGGGCGGCAGCACGGAGTACCAGTCTTGGTGGGTCGTGAGCCGCATCTGCTGCCAAGTGGTGCCGTGGCCGGGCAACAGTGGGCACACAACGGCAGCACCCTGATCGATCAGGTACTGGGCACTGTCGCGAACACTCGCCGGGGATCCGCTGAAGCCATGGCAGACCAGCACGCCGGCGCCCTGCAACGGGCCCGGGCGCCCGGCTGCCCAGATCGGTTCAGCACCGATCATCGGCGGCGATTCGCGTCGGGTTCCCACTGCTCCACCCTAAGTCAATCGCGGCTCCGCCGCGGGCAGGGCCCTAGAGTAGGGCGAGACGATCTGTAGGAGGACTCGGTGGGCGGCTGGTACAGCTTCTTCAAGACGGTATTCGTGCGGCCTGCGGTCAAATGGTGGTTCCGCGTACAGATCGAGGGGACCGAGAAACTCCCGCAGGGCGGTTGCCTGCTGGCCGGCAACCACTTGGACGCCGGCGACACATTCACGCTGCCTTCGCTCATCAAGCCCAAGGTGACCTTCCCCGCCAAGAAGGAACTCTTCGAGGGCAAGGGCCTCAAGGGCCGCGCCGTGGCCTGGTTCCTGCGAGCCGTCGGGCAGGCGCCGATCGACCGGTCCGGAGGCCGACAGAGCGTCGCCGGTCTGGGCTCGGTGACAGACGTCCTGCTCTTCGGCGGCGTTGTCGGCATCTTCCCGGAGGGCACGCGGAGCCCCGATGGGCGCCTGTACAAGGGCCATACCGGGGTGGCGCGGCTGGCGCTGGCGTCCAAACGGCCGGTGCTGCCGGTCGCTATGATCAACACCAAGCTGATCAAGAACCGCATCGGCATCCCGACGATGAAGGACGCCCGCATCATCATCGGCGACCCGATCGACTTCAGCGATTGGTCCGGCCAAGAGAACGACCAGAAAGTGCTGCGCTGGGTGACCAACGAAGTGATGGCTGCGATCCAGCAGATGACCGGCCAGACCTATGTTGACGTCTACGCCTCCCGCGTCAAGCGCGGTGACCTCAAGAACGCCGACAGCAGCGGGTTCGTGCTCGACCACCCCAACCAAGGCCAGCCGGTGCCGCCCCGCACCGCCGATCTGGCGCCCGAGACCGGGACGCCCACCCAGGCGGGGATGTGATGGCCGAACGCCTCGCCCAACTCAGGCGGGTGGCCAGCCAGATCCGACACCCGTGGCGCTTGGAAGTCGATGGCCTGGACAGGTTGCCCGAGGACGCATTGATCTTGGCGGTCAACCGGGTCGGGCCGACGGACCACTTGAATGTGGCAGCCTCCCTTGGCCGGCCGACGACTGTGGTCATCCAACCGGAGTCAGGGCTGCGTCCGATACCTCGACTGAGACGCACCAGTTGGACGACCGACCTCGATTCCCTTGATCATCCTGCTGCCGTGCTCGCGCGCGGTCAGGTGCTGGTGGTCTTCCCCGAGGTGGCTGCCGGCAACGATGGCGCGGTGCACAAGGGGCATGCCGAGTTCGCGGCGCTGGCAGTTGCCAGACGGACACCGATCGTGCCAGCCGCCCTGGTTCCGATCACCCGCACCGACCCGGGGATCGAGCTTCGGTATCGGCTCCGGATCGGCGAACCGATCGGGGTGGACCGGTTCGCCGACCTCGC
>CALMKG010000446.1 GCA_937867175.1 uncultured Propionibacterium sp.
ACGGCGCAACTCCGGCCTGCTCCATCCACTCCTTGACCTGGGGAACCAAGTCGCTTACCGCCGTAGCCCGAGACACAGCGACAGACATGGCGACGAGTTGTGCGAGGTGGCTGCGTCGCTCGGAAGCTGCGGCCACCACCTGCTTGCGAAGCCCGTCGTATGCCTGCGACGCCTGAACCGTGTTCGGCTCCTTGACGATCAGAACCGTCTTGATGAGCTCTGCCTGTTGTTCCAGTCCCTTGATGCGTTCCTGGAGGTCGACGAGCAAGTCCTCGGCCCTAGCCATGGCTGTTACCTTTCATGTGTCTCAACGCTCTGGGAGCGCCGCGGTTGATGCGATCTCTTCATGTAGAACCGCGACGGCTTCCTCACGAGCTGCGTCGAGGAGACGAGCCCATTCGGCATCCGAAGATGCGGTGGTTCGCGGCATGGACTCTGGACCCGGGCGGAGCACGCCTTCACCGGCAGGCTCAAGGGCGTTCGGGTCGGCAGGGACTCTGTAGACATCCAACGCGGTCCGCGGATCGCGGATCGCTTCGGACACCTGGTTGAGAGCCCACGTCAGGTCGGTGAGTTCGCCCTTGCTTTCGCTGACCCGTGCGCGTGAGCGCCGCTGCCCCTTGGCCTTGCGGGCGAAGGCGCGTGTGGCGACATCCCGCGGTGACCCGAAGGGCACGCCAAGCATCACGTAGGGATTTCTGTCAGACATGGCTGCCCCTCATCACAGATTCCTCCGCAGACGATTGATCTCGTCCTGCCACTCTTCGACGTCATTCGTCAGCATTCGAGTCAGATCTCGCTTCTCCTCCGACCCTAGGCGCCGCATTTGTTCAACGATTGTCCGGAGCGTCGCAAGAATCCCTTGCTCTGTCTCCCCGAGGATTCGGTCCATTTGGGTGATGATCGTGAATCGGTTCTGCGTGTCCCATCGAAGGCGCTCGACCAGGGGGTTGTAACTCTCCGCGACCGAATCACGGCCCGCGCCGACCATCCGAATCCCGACGTTTCCTATGCAGAGGGTGAAGTTTGTCGCCAGGTACTCTGCGAAGGAGTCGTTGAAGTTGCTGCGGGTTCTGTGGAAGTCCTCAATCGGCGAGAAGAAGAACTTCCGCAGCGCCTGATCATTGAGCCAATTGCCCTGGTTGGCATAAACAGTGTTGAGGTGTGCCCCTGCCTGGGGAGCGAGCAGGAATCGCTCCTCATCCTTGAAGAGGTCGGGCGCATCGACCAGAACCTTATCGATGAACTCGGCGCTTCCGGCGGCCTCTCCAAAGTCGGTGAAGACTGATTCACGGATCGTGTCGATCCACGTGCTCCAGTCGTCCATGAACCAGTCCGCGCGCCCGACGGACCGGTAGAGCGCAATGTACTGTTCGGCCAGTTGCGACAAGAACATGTCCTTGTCGGTCTTCCATCGCCCTCGGATCTGAATGAGGCGGTATGGACCGTCCAACTCGCCGCCGGGATTCGCAAGCGAGCCGATGATCTCGGGAGCGACACCGACCGCCACACGACCGAGCCGCAGGTACTCATCAACGGGCTGGTCAGCGCCAAGGACGGTGCGAAGTGCGGGAACAAGCACCTGCGGGAAGTCGAGATCGGTCCGTTCCCACACGCTGATGGCTTGATCGAGGCCCGCGCGCTGAAGATCGGGGGTCGGTGCCTCTGAGACCAGTCGGGCGAGATACTTGACGCCGACCTCGGGACGCGCCTTGCCAGCGACGATGCTGGTGTTTACGAGAAGGTTCTCCGTGTAGAGCCCTTGGAGCGCGTCCTCCAGAAGGCCGAGCGCCTCGTCGACCCGCCCGAGCTGGTAGAGGGCATACGCGGTCAGGTTGAGGATCTCGTCCTCTTGTTCCTCGACCGCCTTGGCGTGGGGTGCCAGGAGCTTGCCGTGCTCGACTGCTGCGGTGAGGTTGCCCTCCCAGATCAGCCCGAGGAGGCGGTGCGCCCCGATCCAGAGGTTCAATGGGTCGCTGGCGGCACGGCTCGCGTCGGGCACGAGCTTGCCGCTGATGGCGACGTCAGCGAACATCGGCCAGAGGGAGGGGTCAGCCACCACCTCTGGAGGGAGTGTCGAGGTTGCGCCGTCCTTGATCTGGCCGAGCACCGTTGTCGGCAACTCCAGCAGTCGGATCGTGTCCGCGTCCAGGCGCCGAGCGTCGGGGCGCCCGCCGTCGATCACGTCGAGGAGCGCCTGGTAGTGCTCGACCCGGGGCGTACGTTCCAGACCAGAGAGCGTCGCCTTGTCTCGCGTCAGGAACAGGCGGCGTGCGAACTCCCCAACGTTGCCGATGGACTTGGCGTCGGCGTCGGACAGTTTGGCCGGGTCGAGACGCGCTAAGAGATAGGTCTTGAGTCCGCCACGCAGCGAAGTCAACGCCGCGGACTTGGTGACCCGGCCCTCGTCAACCAAGTCGTCCCAGAGCGCGGGCTCGAGACCGACCAGTTGTTCCAAGGCCGAGTCGATCGGACGTGAACGGTCGGCCGACGAAACAAGACTCGCGGCCGACCAAGCGGGGGTGTCGTGGAACGGTGGAGGGGACAGCGTTGTGCCCGCTTCCAACTGCTCTTTGAGCTTGGCCCACGTCGTCCGCCGATTCTCTGCTGCCAGTGCCCCAGCAGATCCGAGGGCATCGCCCCACGACCCGATGGCCGCCGCCTTAACTGCTTCCGCGTTGGTGGCACCGGACTGCGCGATCGCGTCCAGCGCGGGCTTCCACGCCTCCGGCTGATGGTGGATAGCACCGAGGTGCGGAAGCAACAACGATGCCCGGTTCGGGTAGCCGGTGGACGGGAGCTTGACTACTGCTTCACGCAGTGCGTCCAAGTCGCCAGTGGCGGCCGCGTGATGAGCTGTCCGCCAAGACTTCTCCCCGTCTGTCAGGGGTGCCCATTCCAGGATGTGCTGCCATCCAAGGCCCAGCGCATCGTCGGCCAAGCGCCGGAGGACGCGCACGTCTGAACAGAGTTCGGCTGCCCGCTTGCGCAACGCCTCGCGGTCCCAAGACTGCTTGCCCTCTTGGAGCTCAGCGGCGAACAACAACCGACTGGCGGGGCCAAGGGTTGTCGGCACGACGTCGGCCGGAGCTGTCGAGCTGGGTACGCGCCCGGGTTCCTTGTCCTTCGGCGAGAAGTGGAGCAGATAGGTGTCGCCCTCGACGGAGAGGCAGACTCCCTGCTTCTTGCCGACACCCAACTTGCCGCGGACCTCAAAGACCAGCCCGATCGGGGTCTCGTCGGGTTGACTGATAGACAGGTCAACGTTGCAAGCAGAGCAACTCCCCGATTGCGCGGCCTGGCTGACTCCGCACGCACGGCACCACGCTGTCACGTCGCGCTCACCCCACCATCGAGCATCTAGAACATCCGTACAAGTCCCCCGAGAGTGCGGGTGAGCACACCCAGCGGACATGAGGTTATCAGTTTGGAAGTTGCGCGTGGGGAGAGGGTGACAAATGGTTCAGGATACAGGACGTGATGTTGGTGAATCGCGTTCAGTCGTCCCAGCCCCAAGTAGCGAGCATCGTCTCGATCTGAGCCCAGTACGCATCGGCGTGGAGGCTGGGAACCCCGACCTCCATGTGGACCGAGGAGGTCTCGCGGGGGATGAGCACGCGCCAGGTCGTCTCGCGCTGGTCGTTGAAGCGAGCCAGCCGCCCGATGGCGCCGTTCAACGCGAGTGGCGCGTTCAACTCGGTTCGAGCTCCGGGGTACATCTTCGACACTGACGTTGCCCAGTCGCTCCCGACCACAAATCCGCC
>CALMKG010000447.1 GCA_937867175.1 uncultured Propionibacterium sp.
ACGATCGGTGCGTCGTGCACCACCCGGCCATGCTCCAGTACGATGCCGCGTTCGCAGATGTCCTTGATCAGTTCCAGATCGTGGCTGACGACCATCAGCGTCTGACCGGCAGCGCGCAATTCCTTCATCTTGGCGATGCACTTGCGCTGGAAGGGCTCGTCGCCGACCGCCAGCACCTCGTCCACCAGGAACAGGTCGGGGTCGGTGTGCACGGCGACCGCGAACGCCAGCCGCATGTACATGCCGGAGGAGTAGAACTTGACCTCGGTGTCGATGAACTTCTCGATGCCGCTGAAGGCGACGATGGAATCGAAACGCTCGTCCACCTGCTGCTCGCTCAGGCCGAGGATGGCCCCGTTCAGGTAGACGTTCTCACGACCGGTGAGGTCAGGATGCATGCCGGCGCCCACCTCGATCAACCCGGCGATCCTGCCGCGGACACGGACACTGCCGCTATCCGGGAGCATCACACCGCTGACCAGTTTGAGAGTGGTCGACTTTCCGGAGCCGTTGAAGCCAAGCAGCGCGACCGACTCGCCCTGGGTGATCGTGAACGAGACGTCGTCGAGGGCGTTGAAGTTGTCGCTCAGCTGGCCGCGTCGTCCGGTCGCCCACCAGACGATGTACTCCTTGATGGAGCGGGTGTGGCGAAGGTCGAACTCCTTCACCACGTTGGTCAGTTCGGCCATCACCAGACCATCAGGGGAAGCGGTCATCACAGCTCCTGCGCGAACTTGCCCTCGAGGCGATGGAAGATCACCTGTCCGAGCACCAACGACAGCACCGCCACCAACAGGCCGAACACCCAAACCGTGGCGATGTTGTCGGGCAGCAGGTCTGCGGGGCCCTGACCAGCGGGAATGACGCCCTCCACCGGCATCCAGAAGGCGTAGTGGGACAGTTCCACCCCCATCGCCAACGGGTTCATCTGGTAGAGGGTGAACAACCACTGCGGGACCACATCGGCCACCATGTGCCACTGGTAGAAGACCGGCGAGACCCAGATGGCCACCATCATGAGCAGGTCGACGAGATTCTCGGCATCACGGAAGTAGACGTCGAAGGCGGCGAACGCCAACCCGATGCCGAGCGCGAACATCCCGATCACCAGCAGCGCAGCCACCCCGCCCAGGATGTTCATGATGCCCGGACGCCAACCCATCAGCAGGGCGCCGACGATGAGGACGACGATCTGCGGCACCACATGCACGAACGCGACCCAGACGCTGCTCACCGGGAACAACTCACGTGGCAGGTAGATCTTGCCCACCAGCGGGGCGTTGAAGATGATCGACCTGGTGGTGTTGGAGAGGATCTCGTTGAAGAAGTTGATCATCACCATGCCGCTGAACAGGTAGATCACGTAGCCGGGGATCGAGCGTCCCAAGCCCAGGAACTGACCCATCGCGATGTAGTAGACCAGCAGCTGGACGGCCGGCTTGACATAGCTCCAGATCATGCCGAGCACCGAGCCGCGATAGCGGACGCGCAGTTCCTTCTTCACCAGCAGGTTGAGCAGGAACCGCCACTTGAACAGCTCAAGCAGCCCGGCGCTGTGGCCCGGGTGGCGTAGCGGCTGATCAGCCAGTTCGACGTCGTTCGTCGCCACCCAAGTTACCTTTCGGCGTGCACCTGCTCGGCCTGGGCCGGCTGCTCCGAAGAGATGCCGAAAGTCTTCTCCCAGGCATCCAGCGAGACCACATCGGTCAGCGCCTCACGATACTGCTTGCGAAGCTTGTCCCAGTTCATGGTCAGCGCGGTACGGGCAGCCGCGCTGCGTGCCAACAGGCTGCGCAACTGCTTCGGGTCACGCCGATACCAGGCGGCCCCAGAGCCGTCTGCCTTGGTGACCAGCGCCGAATCGTACTGGCTCAGTACGAAGTACTTGCTGTTCGCGTGGCTGACCGAGGCCTCCGGCCGGTCCTTCGAGTTGTCGCTGGGTGGCAGCAACTGCCTGACCACCGTCTTCAGCGTCCACGGCACCAAGGTCACCATGTTCGGCGCCTTGGGCGAGGTCTTGAACTTCGGCTTGCTCAGCCGCGAAACCGACGGGAAGGCTTCAGGATCGGCCTTGTACTGGGCGTCGGTGAATTCCTTGGTCAGCGCGCGCAGCTTCGGCATTCTGCTAGTGATGGATTCGTGCAGGTGATCCGGCCCAGCCAGGATGTCCTCGACGGCCATCAGGCGGATCGTCTGCGCGTAGTACTCAGCCGAGACCGCGTGCTTGACGTCCAGCGTGCTCAACTCGTAGGGCAGCCTGCCACCGCGCTCGTAGGGCGAGTGCAGCAGCGCGGTCAGGATGCGGTTGCGCTCGTGGAAGTAGGCCTGCCAGTCGCGGGAATCGTCCTTGTCTCCCCAGGAGATGTGCCACAGACCCGCCCCCGGCAGGGTGACCGTGTCTACCCCGATGGTCTGGGCACGCAGACCGTACTCAAGGTCGTCCCACTTGATGAAGATCGGCAGTGACAGCCCGATCTCGCGGATCACCGAGACCGGGATGAGTTCCATCCACCAGCCGTTGTAGTCGACGTCAAGACGTCGATGCAGGACGGAGCGACGCCGCAGATTCGCCGCACTCAGGTCGACACGGTTCGAGGTACCCTCGACCGCGCCCCACAGCCAGCGCCACTTGTTGATGCCCTCACCGAACGAATGCGCAATCGACTTCGCGTTGAGGTCGAACATCTGGCCACCCACGATCGTGCGCCGCCGGCACATGCTGGCGAAGATGGCCAGCCGTTCGATGCTCTCCGGTTCAACGGTGACGTCATCATCGAGCAGCAGATGGAACTCCGCCTCATCGGCCTTGACGGCTTCATACATGCCGCGGGAGAAACCACCAGAGCCGCCCATGTTGGCCTGGTAGATCATCTTCAACCGGTCGCCGAGCAGCTCTGCCGCCTCTGGGTAGAGTTCGTCGTCGCGCACATTTTGGTTGCCCTGGTCGACGACGTAGACCCGCTTGAGCGTCTCGCTGAGGTTGCTCGCGGTGGCCAACGTCATCAACGTGCGGGCGCAATAGTCTGGCCGGTTGAACGTGGTGATGCCGATCGTCAGCGTCGCCGGACGCACCGGCTCGGCATTGACCTCCCAGCTGCCGGAAACCAGACGCGCGCCTTCTTCGCCAGCGACCAGATCACACCAGTACCAGCCACCGTCGGTGAACGTGTCGAGCGGCAGCGTGAAGCTGATCTCACCGCCAGCGGCCTTCGTGCGTTTGCTGTCGACCCGCAGGGCACGTCCCTTGGCGTTGGACTTGTAGACCATCACGTTGGCTTTGCCCTCGATGGTCAACCGCAGCCTGGTTTTCGTTGCGACCGTCCACTGCCGCCAGTAGCTCGCCGGGAAGCCGTTGAAGACGGTGGCCAGCGAGACGCGCAATCCGGCGGGCAGCTCCATCGTGCCGTCCTCGGAGATCAGGTCGCTTCGATGGTCACCGCTGCTGGAATCGGTCAACTCGACCTGCACCTGCGGCTGGTTGCCGTTGGGCTTCTCCTCGATGGGAGTCGCGCGGCCGAAGTCGACATACAGGGGTAGCGTGTCCTCCTCGCCTGAGGGGGGAAAGACGATCCGCGCCGCCAGCGTCCAGGTCTGGGGGTCGGCTGTTTCGGTGCTCACGCTTCCACGCCTCCGCTCTTGACAGGCTCGCCGTCGCTGAAGTGCGGCTTCAGCACGTTGTCGTAGGTCACCAGCGCGGATGCGATGGCCATGTGCATGTCCAGGTACTTGTAGGTGCCCAGCCGGCCACCGAAGATGACCGCCGGTTCGGCGGCGGCCGCCTGACGATAGCGGGCCAATCTGGCTCGGTCGTCGTCGGTGTTGATCGGGTAGTACGGCTCGTCATCACGGTCGGCGAAACGACTGTACTCACGGTGAATGACGGTGCGGTCGTTCGGGTAGTCGCGTTCGGGGTGGAAGTGCCGGAACTCGTGGATGCGGGTGAAGGGTGTGTCCAGGTCGGCGTAGTTCATCACCGAAGTGCCCTGGAAGTCACCGCAATCGAGCAGCACCTCTTCAGTGAGATCGATGGTGCGCCAGGTGAGGTCGCCCTCGGAGTAGTCGAAGTAGCGGTCCACCGGCCCGGTGTAGACGACTGGTATCTTGCCGACCACCTTCGACTTCGAATACTCGTGCGAGTCGTCGAAGAAGTCGGTGTCGGTGTACACGGTGATCAGTGGGTTGTCGACCATCCGGGTCAGCCAGGCGCCGTAGCCATCGGTGGGCAGACCCTCGTAGGTGTCGTTGAAGTAACGGTTGTTGTAGGTGTAGCGCACCGGCAGCCGGCTGACGATGGACGCCGGCAGGTTCTCGGGGGCCGTCTGCCACTGCTTGGCGGTGTAGTTCATGAAGAACGCCTCGTACAGCGGACGCCCGACGAGCTGGACACCCTTCTCGACGAAGTTGGCGGGCTCTTTGTCGCCCAGCTCCTGCGACTGCTCCTTGATGAGGGCGCGCGCCTCGTCGGGACGATAGGCCGCCTGGAAGAACTGGTTGATGGTGCCGAGATTGACCGGCATCGGGTACACGACACCGTTGTGCGTGGTGTAGACGTGATGCTGGTAGCCGGTGAAGCTGGTGAACTGGTTCACGTAATCCCACACGCGCTTGTTCGAGGTGTGGAAGAGGTGAGCGCCGTAGCGGTGCACCTCAATGCCCGTCGTGGGTTCGACCTCCGACCAGGCATTGCCACCGATGTGGCTGCGCCGCTCAAGGATCACCACTTTGCGTCCCAGATCGTTGGCGACCCGTTCAGCGACGGTGAGACCGAACAGTCCAGCTCCAACCACCACCAGGTCCGCGTCCATGCCACTCCCTCGTAGAGAACCAGTGCGGCGTCTGCCTCGACGCCTTTGCATAATCTACCTGACCCGGGCCGCTTGCCGAGCGTCCGGGACGGCGCGCTGCAAGTTCTGCTGCCTGTTATCCAAGACCGCAGGCGGTGATCTCGTAGAGCGCAGCAGTTCCGCTTTCGGCGCGCAGCACGAAGCCGGGCGACTCTTCCAGATCCTCGAAGCCCGGGAAGGCCCGGTCCTCGTTGTTGATCAGCCGGTCGTTGCCGAAGTCGAGTACCCACCCGACCCCCAAATCGCTCAGGGCCTGACAGACCTCGGCATCGGTGGAAGCCTCGTCGAGGCTGTCGATCAGCACCTGCTTGTCAGGGTCATCCGGGTACTGCACATGGGTGAAGATGGTCTGCCGTCCGGTGAGCGCGTAGGCCATGGACGAACCGTTCCAAGGATTCACGGCGATCACGCCATCGGGCGGCACGATCTCGGGCACCTGTTGCAGCACGGCATACTCATCCGAATCCACCAGCACCGAATCAGGGGTCACGGTGTAGTGGTCATTCACCCACGCAATCATTTCCTGCTTGTTCCCGACCTGAGTGCCGACCAGCAGCACCAGGACGCCGACGCCCACCAGGGCGCCCGAAAGCCAGCCCGGACGCCCGTTGCTCAAGCGAGCGCCCACGGCATCGTCCACCTTGCCGAGAACGAACTCGAAGCCCAGCGCCGCCAAGGGGATCGCCGTGATGGGCAGCAGCGAGGCCAACCGGAAGTTGTCGTTGTACCATGGTGCGCCGAAGAAGTTGCGGAAGTCGGGCACGGTGGCGGCTGAGACCACGACCCACAAGAAGACGAAGGCGCAGTGGCAGCCGAGCAGCCACCAGTGCCGATTGTGCCGCAGCACCGCGTAGCAGCCGGCCAAGGTGAGTGCAGCGGCGAGATAGGGCACCGGGGTGTCGCGCGGCGCCAGCAGTACTGCCTCGCCCACCGCATGGGAGACGCTGCGGCTGACCGGCCACCACAGCGAGTCGTAGGGGGCGTGCAGCGCCCGGAAAAGCACATAGGCCAAACCGAGCAGTGCAACCAAGGCCGCGACGCGCGCAGCAGCGGCCAGCGCCCCAAGGCTGCCCGCCCGCAAGTCGCGGATACCCCGAGCCGCCCAGAAGAAGGCCATCACCGGGGCCACCACCGAAACCATGGTGAGGGCGACGTTGGGATGGGCTAGCGCGACACCGCCCATCCCCACCAGCCCGACCACCAGGGTTGGGAACAGGTCGTAGCTCTCGCCGTGTCCCAATCCCAGCAGGCTCACCGCCAGCGCCATCACGGCCGGCAGCAGCGCCAGCCCCAGGAAGTTCGGGAACAGCACCCCGAAACCGAGCAGCAGGTAGGGGAAGGCGCTGATCGATGCGACCAGCACGCCGGTGCCAAGGATCACCGCCGGGGTGGGCGGGAAGATGGCGCGCACCAACAGCAGACAGGAGACCGGCCAGACCAGGGCGAGCACCACCAGGATCAACGCGTTGTTGCCCAGCGTGACCTCAGGGCTGCCCATGCTGATCAAGGTGAGCGAGGCTAGATCGTGCCAAGCCGACGGGTAGAACGCGGACGGGCCGTCGCCGGTGAGCATGTTCATGGTCAACGACGAGCCGTTGCCGTGATCGACGATCCAGCGCACCGCATTGAGGTGGTAGATGTTGTCGTAGGTCTGGGAGAAGGCGGTCGGTGTCCCGAGCATCCGCACCCCGTCGATCGCCAGCACCGTGGCCGCGATGACCAGGCTGCCCAGCGTCCACCCGAGGGATGACCGCCACCAGACAGCGGATTCGGACGCCGCGTCGAGAGCGCGGGCCGGCGCGCGTGTGGTCGTCAGCCGGGCGATCAACAGCCGGGTGAGACCGGCCAGCACCGCCACCACTGCCGTCGCCACCAGCACCGGCAGCGCCGACCAGGAGACGCCGACCAGGTCGGCGGCGATGGCCGCCACCGAGATCAACCCGACGCTGGCCAGGGGCGCGTACCCGACGGCCTGAACCGGACGCAACCCGGCCGCGAAGTTCACCACGAAGCCGGGCAGCACGACCACTGCGACGGTCACCAACACATACGGCAGGATCGTCCACCACATCTCAGCTCGCTCCTCCGACAATCGGCCAGTGCGTCACGGGGACGCCTCTCGGGAACAGATTACGAAAGACATCATCGGGCAATTCGGTCTCAGGTCCGCAGAGCCCGCTCGCGGGTCGAGCCACCGAATTCACACCTGCCCAGGCTGGTCGGCCGAGAAGGATTCGACCCCCGGACGCACCCGGGACAATGCCCAGCGCAGCAGGACCGACGAGATCAGGTACCCCACCACCGACGCGGCGATGAAACCCGCGGTACCACGCACCGCCGCATCACCGGGGGTGAACGCCAGCGCGGCGATGGTCGCCGCGGCGGACGTCCCCCACGTGACCAGCGTCAGCGAGTAGCGCTCCAACGAGGTGAAGACCGCAGCCTGCAACAGCGCACCGCCCATCACCACGGTCACCCCGAGCAAGATCGCGACCATCTCGCGGGTGGCGACGTAGTTCTGGCCGAAAAGCAGCTTGACCGCCCAGGGGCCGAGCAGGAAACCGCCCGCCGCGGCGGTCACGCCGAAGCCGAGCACCCCCAGCAGGATCTTGCCCTGCATCGCCAGCAACTGGTCGCCCCGTCCTTCGTACAGTGCCTTGGTGGTGGTGGGCACGACCAGCGCCTGCACGGGCGAGAGCAGGGTCAACGGCACCCGCGAGACGGTCACGACCGCGAAGAAGATCGCCAGACCTTCGGAGCTGCCGATCACCGCGGTCACCGTGGTCGGGTAGCCGGTGATCATCAGCGCCAGCAGTCCGTTGGCCACCGCCAGCAAACCGATCCGACGGCCGGCAACTCGCCACGGTTCAAGGTCGCGCCGCCAGTTGACTCCGGTGAAAGCGATCTTGGCCACCGGCACCCAGCCGAAGGAGCCGACGACGACCGCCACCACCGCCCAGGTGACCGAAGGCTCAACTCCGAGCAGCATCAGGACCAAGATCGCCACCACTCGTACCGAGGCCTCGGCCACGATGACGAACGCATACCAGCCCACCCGTCGCCGGCCCAGCAGGATGCCGCGCACCAGGAACTGCACCGAGAAGCCGGTCAGGGAGACGAAAGTGAGGGCGACCAGCCAAAGGCTGCCCCCGAAGACCCGCGTACCCATCGGCAGGAACGTCAGGACGACGAGCGCCGCCGCCGCGCCGAGCACCGCGAGGATGGCGAGCTGACCCACCGAACCCGGCACCGGCTGCCGCCTGGCCTGCGAGAGGGTCACCTGTCGGGAGGCCTCCTGCTCGATCACCGAGACGATGCTGCTGCCCGAGAAGGCGACTCCCCAGATGGCGACGAAGGCAGCGTTCTCGTTCAGGGTCAGCCAGCGGGCCACGGTACCCAACAGGATGATTCCGAGCAGGGCGGAGGTGGCCAGCGCCAGGCCGAAGACACCTACTGTCTTCATCGCTCCTGCGTCCGGCGGTCGTCCTGCGGCGCAGCGTACCCGGCGATGCGATCGGCGATCAGCACAGACGGGTGGTAGTTATCGACGGTGGACGGACGCCGGTGGTCCTGCCAGTTGGCGAGGAACTCGTCGAGCTTGTCCAACTTCAGTTCGGTGAGCACGACATTCTCGCCCAGGCCCTGGTGGCGTTCAGTGCGCTCGCGGTGCACCGCACACGGCACACCCAGCGCCGCACACTCCTCTTGCAGACCGCCGGAGTCGGTCACGACCATGCTGGCCCGCATCAGAATGCCCAGGAAGTCGGAGTAGGGACGCTTGTCGACCCGCGTCAGGCGGTCGTCGAAGATGTACTCCAACCCGTATTCCTCGATCTTGGCCCGTTCGGAGTTGCCGACCACCATCACCAACGGCAGGGTCTTCGAGAACTCGCGCAGCCGCAGCAGAATCGCCTCGAAGTCGGACTTGCTCTGCACCAGTTCAAAGCGGTGCAACGTGATCAGCCCGAAGGGGTCGGGCAGTTCAGGAACCTCCACCTCGGCGTTCCGGGCGTGCCGCAGGGCGTCCACCACGGTGTTCGCGCCGGTCACGATTACCTCGGCCTTGCCCTTGCGCGTCCGGTACTCGAGGTTCTCGCGTTCGCGCTCGGTGGGTGCGAAGTGCAGTGTCGCCAGTCGGCCCACGATGCGGCGGTTGAGTTCTTCGGGGAACGGGCTGCGGATGCTGCCGCTGCGCAGTCCGGCCTCAATGTGGGCGACCTCGGCCCCGAGCAGGCGGCCGAGCGCAGCGCCGATCACCGTGGTGAAGGTGTCGCCATGCACCAGCACGATGCCGTTGCCGCCGACCTCCCGCTTCAGCGCCCGGAACTGCCCGCTGGTAGCCCAGACCACATTGGCCAGCCAGCCGGGCACCTGG
The DNA here is from genome assembly GCA_937867175.1 of uncultured Propionibacterium sp. GTDB lineage: Bacteria > Actinomycetota > Actinomycetes > Propionibacteriales > Propionibacteriaceae > Brooklawnia. The sequence continues at coordinate 9,220 of CALMKG010000447.1, forward strand.
CTGACCCGGGCCACCGATCGACGTCCCCCGCTGGTCACCAACAGTCGGTCGGGCTCGCGGACGTCCAGGTCTTTCAGTGTCTGGGTCACACCGTCGACGTGCTGGGCGGTCGACCAGACCCGATAGGGCAGGCCGCGGCGGCTCAGCTCAGCCAGCACCGGGCCGATTTTGATGAACTCCGCGGTGGTGCCGGCAACGAAGACGATCGCCATTCCAGTCAATCCTTCCTTTGGCCGCCCCAGGCAGCGAGTGTGCAAGGCAACCACAGCTTAGAGCACGTCCTGCGCTGCGTCGGCGAGGGTGCAAGGCGAATCATCTGGTCACCGGCGTCTCAGGGTGTTGTTCCGGCCGCTTCATAACCTAGACTCTGACCGGAAGTTGATCAGGATCTTTTGGGGGTAAGCATGTCGAGCAGTGGATTGCGGCGAATGAGTCGCCTCGTGTGGACGGGACTGCTGGCCATCGGCCTGGTCCTGGTGGGTGGCGTCGCTCAGGCCTACACCCCACCGGCGAACTCCCCGTTCTCCGACGTCACGGTCAACGACCCCTACTACACCGAGATCGCTTGGATGTGGGAATCCGGCATCAGCACCGGCTGGGCCGATGGCACCTATCGCCCCACCCAGCAGGTCGACCGGGACGCCATGGCGGCGTTCTTCTACCGGTACAAGCAGTCGCCGCCGTACACGGCGCCCACAACATCGCCCTTCACCGACATCACTGCGTCCACCCAGTTCTACAAGGAAATGGCTTGGATGAAGCAGACCGGGATCAGCACCGGCTGGGACGACGGCACCTACCGTCCCTGGGACACCACCTACCGCGACGCCATGTCGGCATTCATGTACCGCGTCGCCGGCCAACCGGACTACACCCCGCCGGCCGTCTCACCGTTCAGCGACATCGGCCCCAGCACCCAGTTCTACAAGGAAATGATGTGGATGGCCGAGAGCGGTATCGCCAACAACATCGATGACGGCACCTTCGACCCGTGGCAGCCGGTGACTCGCGAGATGATGGCTGTCTTCATGTATCGGCTTGCCAACCCAAGTTCGGCGCCCGCCGAGTTGCGGGTGACGACCTCGTCCCTGCCTTCCGGGGTGGTCGACCACGCGTACTCCGCCCAGTTGACCGCGTTCGGCGGCACCACGCCCTATCAATGGTCTGCAAGCGGGCTTCCGGCGGGTCTGACACTCAGTCCAGAGGGCCTGATCTCGGGTACCCCGACGGGGCCTGCCACCGGGTCGGTGAACGTGACCGTCACCGATGCCAACAGTGTCAGCGCCTCGGCGACCCTGCCGCTGACGGTCACGGACTCGGTTGACCCGTTGGCCATCACGACCACTTCGCTGCCCGGCGGCGTGGTCGGCAGCCCCTACTCAGCCAATCTGGGCGCCGAAGGCGGCGTGCAGCCCTACACCTGGTCCGCGACCGGCTTGCCGGCAGGGCTGCAGATCTCCGCCCAGGGTCAGATCAGCGGCACCCCGACCGCCGCGAGCACCAGCCGGGTGACCTTCACGCTCACCGACGCCACCAGCACCGCGGTTCAGACCGTGCTGACGATCTCGATCACCACCCCGCTGACCGTCGTCACCAATGCCCTGCCAAACAGCGTCGTCGCAATCCCGTACGGCGCGAACGTGGTGGCCCAAGGCGGTGTGACTCCCTATTCGTGGACGGCGACCGGGCTGCCGTCCGGGTTGAGTATCTCGAGCTCCGGCCAGATCAGCGGTACACCGACCTCGGCGGGCACATCCTCGGTGAACGTCCGGGTAACCGACAACACCGGCGCCCAGGCGTCCCGGACGTTGTCGCTGACCATCGCCGCCTCCGATGACTGCGACGTGCTGAAGTGCATCGCACTCACCTTCGACGACGGACCGGCGGCCAACAACGACTCCCTGGTGAACACCTTGACCAAGGCCAACGCCAAGGCGACGTTCTTCGATGTCGGCGCCCAGGTCAGCGCGAACCCCTCGGCCACCGGACGCAAGGCCGCAGCCGGCATGGAGATCGGTATCCATGGCTGGAACCACATCGACTACACCGCGATGGGCTACGGCTACAGCTACTACGACTTCGATGCCGCCGCCACCGCCGTCCGCGACGCCACCGGCACTTGGCCCACGCTCTTCCGCCCGCCCTACGGCTACTACAGCACCGACGTGATCAATGCCGCCGGCGACCTCGGCATGGCGACCATCCTGTGGACTGACAACACCTGGGACTACGAGTACACCGACGCGAACTCCCTGCGCTGGGACACCGTCGACATGGCCAGCCGCAACGCCGTCCTGCTGATGCACGATGACGTCGCGGCCACCAACAACGCACTGCCGGGCATCGTCTCCGACCTGCAGGCCGAGGGCTACACGCTGGTCACCATCACCCAGATGCTCGGTCGTTTGGACACTCACGTCCTTCACTTCGATCCGTAAAGGGACGCCGATGATCATGCCTACGCAGTTCACGCAGCGTACTGCTCGGGGCCGGCAGCACTGGCTGCGCTCCGTCGGGGCGGTCGCGGCAGCGTCCGCGCTCGTCCTGACGGGGTGTTCTGGGAGTGGCACCTCCGAAACGCCATCCCCGAGCCCGGCGCTCACCAGTGCCGGCCCGCTGACCACCGGCCCCTCGTCGGCTCCGGCCAGCGGTGACTCCGCGACCGCCGCGCCACGCGAGCGGTCAGGCGTCACCTCGGTGGCCCGGACCTTCCCGGTCAATCGGCACCCGGTTGCGGTGGCCGTCGATCCGGCCGGGCAGATGCTGCTGGTCGCCAGCCGGTTCGACAATGTGGTGTCGTTGTTCGACCTCGCCGGTGGCGAGTTGATCGCAGATGTGCCAGTCGGCGGCAGCCCTGCCGGTTTGGTCGTCAGCCCGGACGGCACCAAGGCCTACGTGGCCAACAGCGGCGACGGCAGCGTCTCGGTACTCGACCTCAACACCCATCAAGTGGTCCAGACGATCACGGTGGGGACGCGTCCACTGCGGCTCGCGCTGTCCACCGACGCGACCGTCCTCTATGTGACCAACAGCGTCGACGGCACCTTGTCGATCGTCGACACCGCCACCGGTGCAGACCTGGGAGTCGTCACGGTCGGGCAGCGTCCGGCCGGGGTGAGCGTCGACCCGGCCAACGGCAACATCTGGGTGGTCAGCCGGTCGGACGCCACGGTGTCAGTGATCGATCCGGCCACCTACGGGATCAGCGCGGTGCTGGCGGTGGGCTCCGACGCGGTCGACGTGGCCATCGACGGCACCGCCCGGCGCGCCTACGTCGCCAACGCCGGTGACGCGTCCATCTCGGTGATCGACCTCGACGCTCTGACGGTCGTCAGCACCGTGCCGCTGACCGGCGGACCATCGGCGGTGGCAGTGGACGAGCTTGCCCAGGTCGGCTACGTCCTCGCCCTGAACACGGTTCGCGTGGTCGACACCGGGACCGGTGAGGTCGTCCGGACGATCGAGTTGGGCGAAGGTCCGTCAGGTATGACCCTGCAGCCCGCCAGTGGATCGGTCTTCGTCATCGGCGCTGACTCCTCGGGGCAGGGCTGGGCGGCCGAACTCACTGCCGGCTGAGTGGCCAGCGAGGCCGCTCGACTATTGCCCGCGCGTTGCGGGCAGCCGGCGCAGGTAGTCGCCGTAGCCGGATTTGGCCAGTGTGTCGGCCCGGGTCAGTAGTTCGTCGTCGGTCAGCCAGCCGTTGCGCCAGGCGACTTCTTCGGGGCAGCCGACCTGTAGGCCTTGTCTGGCCTGGATGGTGCGGACGAAGTTGCTGGCGTCGTTGAGGGAGTCGAAGGTGCCGGTGTCGAGCCAGGCCGTACCGCGCGGCAGCACCTCGACCTGCAGCCTGCCTGCTTCCAGGTAGATCCGGTTGATGTCGGTGATCTCAAGCTCGCCGCGGGCACTGGGCTGCAGGTTGCGGGCGTACTCGACGACGGAGTTGTCGTAGAAGTACATGCCGGGCACCGCCAGCTGTGACTTGGGCTGCTGGGGCTTCTCCTCGATCGAGATGGCCCGACCGGTGTGGTCGACCTCGACCACCCCGTAGGCTTGCGGGTCGGCGACCCAGTAGCCGAAGATGGCCGCCCCGTCGACCTCGGCGCGGCTACGCAGCCGGGTGCCCAGGCCGGGGCCGTAGAAGATGTTGTCGCCCAAGATCAACGCGGCGTGCTGGTGCCCGACAAAGTCGGCGCCGATGGTGAAGGCCTGCGCCAGGCCCTTCGGCTCGGGCTGCACCGCATACTGCAGGTTGATGCCAAGGGCGCTGCCATCACCCAGCAGCCGGTGGAACTGCTCGCGGTCGTGCGGGGTGGTGATGATCAACACGTCCCGGATACCGGCCAGCATCAGCGTCGACAGCGGGTAGTAGATCATCGGCTTGTCATAGACCGGCAGCAACTGCTTGCTGGTGGCCATCGTGATCGGGTGCAGGCGACTACCCGAACCGCCGGCCAAGATTATGCCGCGCATGACATCGCCCCTTCTGGTTGCCGCCTTGCGGGGCGGTGAGAGATTGTCACCACTCTACGGTGCGCTGCGCTCAGACGCTGGGGGGAGGCGCTGTGCTGCCGGACGCGGCCGCCGCCAAGTACTGGCGCAACCGTTCGATCGCCGGAGCCGGGACGAACCCGGCCGCGGCGATCCTGGTCAGGTCGAGGGTGCTGATGCTCGGACGCGGCGCGGCCTGCCGACCGGCGAAGTACTCCTCGGTGCCCACCGGGCTCACCCGGACCGGGTCGTGCCCGGTCAACTCGTAGACCAGCGCCGCGATCTGATACCAACTCATGGGGTCGCCGGAATTGGTCAGGTTGTAGCTGCCGAACTCGGCACCGGTGTCGAGCAGGTGGATGATACCGGCCGCCAGGTCGGTGGTGAAGGTGAGCCGGCCGACCTGGTCGTCCACCACCTTCGGGTCGATACCCCGCTGAGCCAGACCCGCCATCGTCGCGACGAAGTTGTTGCCGTCACCAACCACCCAGCCGGTCCGCACCAGATAGCACTTCGGTACCGCCGCAACCGCAGCGTCCCCGGCCGCCTTCGATTGGCCATAGACACCCAACGGGCTCGGTGGCTCGTCCTCGGTGTGCGGCCCCCGGGAGCCATCGAAAACGTAGTCGCTCGACAGGTGCACCAGTGTCAGGCCATGGGCCACAGCGACCCGGGCCAGGTTCGCGGGCCCGACCGCATTGGCAAGCCAGCAGGCACGGCGCCCCTCCGGGGTCTCGGCGCCATCCACATCGGTCCAGGCGGCAGCGTTGATCACGATGTCGAACCCGGACCAGTCCGCCCCGGCGACCTGCCCGGCGTCCGAAATGTCCAGCTCACCATGCCCAACCCCGGTCACCCGGTAACCAGCCGCCGACAACTGGCGCAACAGTTC
>CALMKG010000448.1 GCA_937867175.1 uncultured Propionibacterium sp.
TGGGTGGCACGCGGCGAGGATCACAGCCGATGCGCGAATCGGTACGTTACCACACCCCTGATTCGGGCCAAAAAGACGCCGCGGTCCGAGCGGGGCGTGGCTCGACTCGTGGGGCTCAGCGAGCCGCTGCCCACGTGCTCGCCCTGTCTCGGCGCGTTGCGGTCGGTTTGTTGTGAATGACGGTCTCCCGTCCTAACATGAGGAGTTGAAAGTTTGATGTACAAGTTGTCAACTTGATGAGGTTGGTGCCATCGGCTTCGACCTCCATCCATGCTGGCTCCTTGCGAGCCACCCCAACCAATCAAGAAGGGAAGTCAATGGCAACGCAGGTCTACAGGACCCTCGCGAAGATTGTCGGAGCGGTGTTGCTCGTCGTCGGTATCGCCGCGCTGTTCGGGGGGAACTTCGCTCACGGCTTCGTGAGGGAGCAGCTCGAGGCGCAGAACATCACGATGCCGACCACCGAAGCGATCGATGCGCAGGTGGCCTCCGGACGGATCACCGAGGGCAACGCCGTTGAACTCCGCAAGTACGCGGCAGATGGGCCGATGAGTACGGGGCCGCAGGCACGTGCCTTCGCCGATGAGTACATCTTGTCCCACATGAGGGCGGGCGCTAAGGCCGCCGGTGTCCCCGAGGAGCAGGCAACCTACAGCGGCATCGGCGAAGTCGTGACAGCGAAGACCGCACAGCTACGCGCTGAGCTAAAGGCAGTGCCCGAGAACGCCTCCAAGACCGACCAGGAGATTGCGGCGTTGGCCGCCCAGGAGATCGCCAACCCCGCCACCGATTTCTCGCTCGCCAAGGAGATCAAGTCGTTGCAGGACCTGCGAACGTCGACCTTCCTCGACGGGAACACCCTGCGCGGCATGCTGCTGAATGCCTACGGTTGGTGGTTGGTCGGCACCATCGCGCTGGTGGCCGGTTGGACGCTGATCGTTGTCGGCGTTGGCCTGCTGGCGCTCGGCCTCGTCCTCAAGCCGCGTGCGAGCACTGGCGACGGGCCTGTGGCGGCACGCCAGTAGCCCGACGACCTTCACTGTAAAAGGCGGCGACCCTGCGTTGGGGTCGCCGCCTTTCTCATCCCGGCCGGTCATCGATCAAGGTACCCCCGTAGAATGCGGAGTGCCGCACGCAATTGCGTACCCCGATGACGTGGAGGACCCGATGGCAGACCCGATGTACAACGCGATGGCGAGAGTCTTCGCAGTGGTGTTGCCGCTGGTCGGCGTTGGTGCCCTGATCGGAGGCAGGTTCGCACACCGCTTCGTGGCCCAACAGCTTGGCGCCGAGGACATCACGATGCCTGACGCTGAAACGATCGAGCGTGAACTGAAGATCGGGCTGGTCACCGGCGAGGACGCCGATCTGCTGCGTCCGCATGCCGGCGAGACGCTGACCACCGGCCCGCAGGCCCGCATCTACGCCGACAACTACGTGTTGGCGCACATGCGTCTTGCGGCCCGCCAGGCTGGTGTCCCCGACGCGCAGGCCACCTACGCAGGGGTCGGTGACTTGGCCGCTGAACGCAATCGCGAACTCAAGGCCGAGTTGCACGAGCAGTACCCCGAACTGACGCCTGCGGAGGTATCGCATCGGGCCAAGGCGGAGATCTCCGATCCAGAGACCGAGTACGACACGGCTCGGCAGATCAAGTTGCTGTATGAGTTGCGCTCGGACAACTTCTTCATGGGCAACTCCATCAGGGGGATGCTGCTGAACGCGTTCGGTTGGTGGCTGGTCGGCCTGGTGGCGAAGGTGGCGGGTGCAGGGCTGATCGGCGTTGGTGGTCTGCTCGCTGCGATCGGCTTCCGGCCGGCCCGCCGCTCGAAGTGAGTTGGGGTGCCGTGTCGGGCGTGCGAAGATGGGCTGTGGCGCATCTCGCCTCGAGCCAAACTCTGCACCCGACTGGATAGTGAATGCTTGATCCTGCACCTGGACGAACCGACCCTGCGATAGTGCGCAATTTCAGCATCATCGCCCACATCGACCACGGTAAGTCGACATTGGCGGACCGCATGCTGCAGCTGACCGGAGTGGTCGACGAACGGACCATGCGAGCGCAGTACCTCGACCGAATGGACATCGAGCGTGAGCGGGGCATCACCATCAAGTCGCAGGCAGTCCGCATGCCTTGGCAGATCAACGGCGTCCCGCATGTCCTGAACATGATCGACACTCCCGGGCACGTCGATTTCACCTATGAAGTGAGCCGCTCGCTGGCCGCGTGCGAGGGTGCCCTGCTACTGGTGGACGCCGCGCAGGGAATCGAGGCCCAGACCTTGGCCAATCTCTATCTGGCCCTCGAGGCCGACCTGGTCATCATCCCGGTGCTGAACAAGATTGACCTGCCAGGTGCCCAGCCTGACAAGTTCGCGCGCGAGTTGGCGTCCATCATCGGCTGTGACACAGATGAAGTGCTGCGGGTCAGCGCCAAGACCGGCGACGGCGTGCCGGCGCTGCTCGACCAGATCGTTGCGCAGGTACCCGCCCCGGTCGGCGAATCGACCGGGGCGACGCGAGCCTTGATCTTCGACTCTGTCTACGACGCCTACCGCGGCGTTGTCACCTACATCAGGGTTGTCGACGGAGCGATCAAGCACCGCGATCGCATCCTGATGATGTCCACCAACGCCACCCACGAGGTGCTCGAGGTCGGGGTGATCTCGCCGGAGCCGGTGAAGGCTGAGGGGCTCGCGGTCGGCGAAGTGGGCTACCTGATCACCGGCGTGAAGGACGTCCGCCAATCGCGCGTCGGTGACACCGTCACCTTGGCCCGCCGCCCGGCGACGAAAATGCTGGCCGGCTACCGGCAACCGCACCCCATGGTCTTCGCAGGGCTGTACCCGATCGACGGTGACGATTTTCCCGAGTTGCGAGAGGCGTTGGAGAAGCTGCAGCTCAATGACGCCGCCCTCAGCTATGAGCCGGAAACCTCGGCGGCGCTCGGCTTCGGTTTCCGCATCGGCTTCCTCGGCCTGCTGCACATGGAGATCGTCCGGGAACGACTGGAGCGGGAGTTCAACCTAGATCTGATCAGCACCGCGCCCAACGTGCACTACACCGTGGTGATGGAGGACGGCACGGCCCATGAGGTCACCAACCCCTCCGAGTTCCCCGATGGGAAGATCGCCGAGGTACATGAACCGGTCGTGAAGGCGACGATCCTGGCCCCGGCTGAGTACATCGGAACGATCATGGAGCTTTGCCAGGTGCGGCGCGGCGTCCAGAAGGGTCTGGACTACCTGTCCGAGGACCGCGTTGAACTGCACTACGAGTTGCCCTTGGCCGAGATCGTCTTCGATTTCTTCGATGTCCTCAAGTCGCGGACGAAGGGTTATGCCTCCCTCGACTATGAGGAGGACGGAACCCAGGTGGCGGACTTGGTGAAGGTTGACATCCTGCTGCACGGCGAGCCGGTGGATGCGTTCAGCGCGATCGTCCACAAGGACAAGGCCTACTCCTACGGCGTGGCGATGGCGGCGAAGCTGAAGGAACTCATTCCACGCCAACAGTTCGAAGTGCCGGTGCAAGCGGCCGTCGGCTCCCGCGTGATCGCCCGGGAGACGATTCGCGCCATCCGCAAGGACGTCTTGGCCAAGTGCTACGGCGGCGACATCACCCGCAAGCGAAAGCTGCTCGAGAAGCAGAAGGAGGGCAAGAAACGGATGAAGATGGTCGGACGCGTGGAGGTGCCCCAGGAGGCGTTCGTCGCCGCGCTGTCGACAGGTGAGTCCGGCAAGGACAAGAGGTGAACCGGGAGAACGCCCGGCCTGGGGCCATCCGATAATCACAGACCCGCCAGACTTGAGCTGTCATCGTCGGATCGCGACGGACGACAACTGGGCGTCCCCAGCTCAGCGACTGGAGATAGTGCGGCGTTGGTCTTGGCTGTGCAGCCGCCAGGCGATCAGTAGACCGGCGAC
>CALMKG010000449.1 GCA_937867175.1 uncultured Propionibacterium sp.
TGTCGAGATGCAGCGAAGACTGAGGAAACACGCCTGCCATCTTTGAAGAAGCGGGCACGTTGGAGCGGGTTCCTCAAAGTTCGTGCCGAGCGGGGCTTCATTTCGGGCGGGGCTGGCGCCGACTTGGCCAAAGTGGGAGCGGGGTAGCGGGCGGCCCGGCAGGCTGCTGTGGGGGAGATACCTTGCACTGGCGGCCTCCGTGTTAATTCTCGCTGGCTGCAGCAGCACTGCCGATCCATCATCGACGGACTCCCCTGGGGGTGGGCCGACGACCACGGGCGTGTCACCCTCGACCAAGTCAGCGGCAACCCCGTCCCCGGTGACCACCGGCGAGTTGACCATCCCCGAGCCCCGGGGAGAGATCGCTCGTTCCGTGTTCGGTGCGAACCCGCAGGACGTCGTCTCCGGGGAGGCGGTCGAGGGCGCGACCCTTGAGGCGCGCGTCGCCTGTGTGGACCCCGGCAGGGGCACCGCCTCGTTCGAGGTCTTGGACGCCAGCGAAGAGCGCACGGGAGTAATGGGAATTGTCCTGAGCGGCCAGTTCGCGTGTGACGGCGCCGAGGTGTTCGTCTCCACCACCGCCCCGTTCTCCGGCCCCCTGCGGATCACGTTCACCCAGGTGCCCGACACTGCCGTTGAGGGTTACGCGACTCTCAGCACTGGTTGACAGGCTGTGGCACCGCGGAGTTCGCGCGTTTTGTGTGCGTCCGGTTCGATCGCACGCGTTTCCCGGCGTGGCAGGTCGTTCCCGATCACGGCGAGGGCGCGCATGTCAGTGTCATGAGACGCTGGTAGGGACCGACTGGAGGTGGCATGAGGACGCGCTGGGTGTTTGTCGCGTGTGTGGTGCTGGCAGCCTTGTCCGGTAGCGCGCTGATCCTGCTCGTCCCCTCACTGTTCGACCGGGGCGATCCCCGGGTCGGGGTGATGGTGGGTTTGGCAGCCCTCTGTATGGTCGCGATCATGGTGGGGCGTTACGTTCGCCGGTCAGCGCTCGATCAGGGCCGTTAGGGTCACGGTTCAACGGCGGGCTGGCGTGCCCGCCATCGTGCCGCCCAGACCAGGCTGAGGACGCCGCTGACCACGTGCACGGACCCGAGCCAGAGCAGGACGTCTCGCGCGGCGGAGTCCGGCCACCCCAGCGGAAGCAGGAGTCCGGCCACCAGGGCGAGGATCCCGGTGATGAGCGCGAATCGCCCCGCCTGCGATAGCGCGCCCCTGTCGCTGGCTTCCACACGGCGGGCCGTCGACAACAGGTTGGACGTCGCGTTGCCCTGCCCCACGGCCCTCGCGGTGGCGTGTGAGTCACGGTTCACCGGGCAGCTCCTTCGTCAGTCGCGGTGTGGTGGCGCGGCTGCGGGCCGGCGCCAGAAGCGCGACCCCTATCCACGGCTTCCCCAGGACCGGCAGGCGAGGCTTGGGCCTGATCCATCATGTGACCTCCCCACCCCGACCGGCCCGGACCCGCCACGACACGAACCCAGCGGCCACCCACCCGAACCCCGAGGTGAGCGCCGCGATCACCGCCCACGCCACCTCCGTCGTGGCAACCCAGAACGACACGCCGAAGACCAGCGCAACAAGGAACGCCGGACCCATCCGGACCGTCGTCTTCACCGACTCGTCCCTACTCCCGTCGGCTTGCCCCCGCCCGCGTCTCCGGTGCCCACCGCATTTCGTCCCGCCATGATGAGGAGGAGGAGACCCACCACCCACCACACGACCGCAACCTCACGCGTCCCCGGGGCGAAGGCAAGCGCAATCACGCCCGTCGCGAGCACCAGCAGCACAACCGTCACATTTCCCCGTACCACGATTCCCCCTACTCTTCGCGTGCGGTCATCGTATCCCTCTCGCTAGGACACCACACCGCGATCTGGACGCATGAAAAGCACGCTTGAGGATTACCGAGATGCTACCTCGCTCGTCGATTCACTTTCTAGGGCCAAGCTTTCACATTTGGTCCTCGCCGATTGAATCCCGCGCTCGTCGGTCCGCTCTCGAGAGGTGTCGCCCAAACTCGACAGTCTTGGCTGAAGCGCCAGTCGCAGCGGCGAGACGACTCGGTCCCACAGTGCGGACACCATTTCAGAAATGACTGCGCCTACTTCAGAGTTCGCTACATCTCGACAAAATCAGAACGACTCGCGCGCCATGTCCGCGAACCGCGACAGGTGCCCCTGGAACGCGACGGTGATGGTGTCGGTGGGGCCGTTACGGTGCTTGGCCACGATGATGTCCGCCTCACCGGCGCGGGAGTTCTCCCCCTCCATCTCCGCCTTCGACTTGTAGGCGTCCTCGCGGTGCAGCAGCACGACCACGTCGGCGTCCTGCTCCAGCGAGCCGGACTCGCGCAGGTCTGACATCATCGGCCGCTTGTCCGTCCGCTGCTCGGGGCCACGGTTCAACTGGGCGACCGCGATAACCGGCACCTCGAGCTCCTTGGCGAGCAGCTTCAGCGCCCGGGAGAACTCTGAGACCTCCTGCTGCCGGGACTCCACGCGCTTGCCCGAGGACATGAGCTGCAGGTAGTCGACCACCACCAGCTTGAGGTCCTGCCGCTGCTTCAGCCGCCGGCACTTGGCGCGGATCTCCATGAGGCTCATGTTGGGTGAGTCGTCGATGAACAGCGGGGACTCGGAGAGCCGGCTCATCGTCCCTGCGATCTTGTTCCAGTCCCGGTCGTCGAGGTGTCCCTTGCGGAGCCGCTGCAGTTCGATGCCGGACTCCGCGGACATGAGGCGCATGGTGAGCTCCGTCCGTCCCATCTCGAGGGAGAAGATCACCGAGGTGAGCCCGTGCTTGATGCTGGCGGAGCGGCAGATGTCGAGGGCGAGGGTCGACTTGCCGATGGCGGGACGCGCCGCGATGATCACCATCTGTCCCGGGTGGAGGCCGTTGGTGAGCGAGTCGAGATCACGGAACCCTGTCGGCACCCCGATGAGGCCCTCCCCGCGGTTCGCGTTGTTCTCGATCTCCGCGACGGCCTCGTCCATGATGTCGCTGATCCGGCGGTAGTCCTCGCTCGCCCGCCGTTCCGTGACGGCGTACACCTCCGCCTGGGCGGTGTTGACGAGGTCGTCGACGTCGCCGCCGTCGGTCGCGTAGCCGAGCTGCACGATCCGCGTGCCCGCCTCCACGAGGCGCCGCAGGACGGCCTGCTCACGGACGATGCGCGCGTAGAACCCGGCGTTCGCGGCCGTCGGCACGGATGCGATGAGGGTGTGGAGATAGGGGGCGCCACCCACGCGCGCCAGGTCACCCCGCTTGGCGAGCTCGTTGGAGACGGTGATCGCGTCAGCCGGCTCGCCCCGGCCGTAGAGGTCCAGGATGGCGTCGTAGATGGACTCGTGGGCCGGGCGGTAGAAGTCGTTGGGCCGCATGGTCTCGACCACGTCCGCGATCGCGTCCTTCGACAGCAGCATGCCACCCAGCACCGACTGCTCCGCGCCGATGTCCTGCGGCGGGGTCCGATCGAAACCGACGCTCTCCCGTTCGTTGATCTGCGCGACCACGTCACTCCCTCGTCCGTTCCTCACCGTGCCCCCAGCACACCACCCGCCACCGACATCCTCGGCGGCGCGCGCGTGGTACGCCCGAGCGAGGCTATGCCCATCGTGTGCGACTCTCAACGCCACCGGTCCGGACGTCCTGTGGACAACGCTCCCCAACGTGTGGACGCGCTGTGGACTGCCGCGGTTCGCCCTGTGTTCACAGGTTGTGGACAAGTCTGTGGGAATCGTCGTTCCATTGCGGCGACGACGCCACCTCGTGGCGTGTTGCCGCGGTTCTGTCGCCGGGCTGGACCGTCCACGGGATGTGGACGGGCGCCCCAGCCAGCACGGTGGACGACACGCCCAAACTCGCCGTCGTGACACGCCGCATGCCCCGATCGTCCACAGGCGTGCGGAGCTCAC
>CALMKG010000450.1 GCA_937867175.1 uncultured Propionibacterium sp.
GTAGAACCAGCCGCGGGTCTGGTCGATGGCCTCGCAGATGAAGTCGGCCGGGTAGCGCTGCTCGAATTGCTCGGCTGAACCGGCCACCCACGGGTAGCCCCACTGCGCGAACGGCATCGAGCCGGAGTCGAACCAGGCGTCGATCACCTCGGGGACGCGGCGGTAGGTGCCTTCCTCGCCGGGCAGGGAGAAGGTGATGTCGTCCACGAAGGGCCGATGCGGGTCGAGCTGCGACAGGTCACGGCCGGCCAGCTCACCGAGTTCGGCGCGCGAGCCGACGCAGACCAGCAGGCTCGGGTCTTCGTCGTTGCGCCAGATCGGCAGCGGCGTCCCCCAATACCTCGACCGGCTCAGCGCCCAGTCGATGTTGTTGTTCAGCCAGTCGCCGTAGCGTCCGTGCTTGATGTGCTCGGGATACCAGTTGGTGGCCTCATTCTCGCGCAACAGCGCGTCCTTGATCTGCGTGGTGCGGATGTACCAGGACGGCTGGGCGTAGTAGATCAGCGGGGTGTGGCAGCGCCAGCAATGCGGGTAGGAGTGCGTGTAGGGCAACTTCTTGAACATCAACCCGCGCTCGACCAGATCGGCGACCAGCACCTTGTCTGCGGTCTTGAAGAACTTGCCCCCAACCAAGGCGATCCCGGCATCGAACGTGCCGTCGCTGCGGATGGGGGTGACCATTTCGAGTCCGTACTGCCGACAGATCGCCATGTCCTCGGCACCGTAGGCCGGCGCCTGGTGCACCAGACCGGTGCCGTCGGAGGTGGTGACGTAGTCGGCGAGCACCACGAAGTTCGCCTTGCCGGTGAACTCGACCAGCTCGAACGGACGCTGGTAGTCCCAGTACTCCATCTCGGCACCGCTGATGGTCTCGGTGACGTGCCAGACATGGCCGCCGTCCTCGTCACGGATGCCACCGAGCACTGCCTCGAACAGCGGCCCGGCCACCACGAGGTCCTCGCTGCCGTCGGTGGCCCGCACGTAGTCGACCCGCGGGTGCACCGCCACCGCGGTGTTGCTGACCAGCGTCCACGGGGTGGTCGTCCACACCAGCATGGACGCGCCGACCCACGGGCCACTGGTGAGCGGGAAGCGGACGAAGACCGACGGGTCGACGACATCCTCGTAGCCCTGCGAGACCTCATGATCGCTCAACGCGGTCTGGTCCTTGGGGCAGTACGGCGTGACCCGGTAGTCCTCGACCAACAAACCGGAGTCGAAGATCTGCTTGAGCGCCCACCAGACCGATTCGACGTAGTCGGGGGTCATCGTCCAGTAGGCCTCGTCGAGGTCTACCCAGTAACCCATCCGGTTTGTCAGCTCGGCGAACTCGCCGACGTGACGCGAAACCGACTCGCGGCACATCTGGTTGAACTTCTCAACCCCGAAGTCCTCGATCTCGGCCTTGCCGTCCAGGCCCAGTTCCTGCTCGACCGCCAGTTCCACGGGCAGGCCGTGGCAGTCCCAGCCGGCCTTGCGGTCGACCCGGCGTCCCTGCATGGTCTTGAAGCGGGGGAAGACGTCCTTGAAGACCCGGGCCTCGATGTGGTGGGTGCCGGGATGCCCATTCGCGGTGGGTGGGCCTTCGAAGAAGGTCCACGGCTCACCGGCCTTGGTGGCCTCCCAGCTGCGGTGGAAGGTGTCGTCGCGCTGCCACTGCTCAAGCACCTCGTGGTCCATGGCCACCAGGTCGAGCTGGGCAGGAACTGCGCGGTAGCCGCCCGGCTGCCGCTGTGGGGTCTGGCTCATCGGTTCGTCCCTTGTCGTCGTCGCTGCAAGGGACGAACGCCGCCACTCGGGCGCCCGCGGTACCACCCCTGTTGGGACGCCTGGCGTCCCCACTCGTTTCGCGCCCCGCGGCCGGTTCTAGTGGGCCGGGAGACCCCGGCTGTTCTTCCGACGGCTCCGAGGTGATGGCCTCATCACAGCCTTGCAGCAGCGTCCTCGATTCTAGGCTGCCCTGCCCGGCAACAGAAATCCGCGATCCCGCGATGCGATTGGGGGACGTGAAAGACTTCTGGTTGGGAAGACCCGCTTGGAGGCACAGCCGCATGATGCAGCAGATCACCGACTTAATCCTCGGAGCCTCGACCACGGTCTGGGGCTACCTCGGCCTTGCGGTCTTCATCATCTTGGACGCGGTGATCCCGCTGTTCCCGAGCGAGTCGCTGGTGATCTCGATGGCCTCGGTGCTGGTCCACGACCACCAGGTCCTGTTGATCGTGCTCTTCCTGGTCGCCGCTGCCGCCGCCTGGGTCGGCGACAACCTCGCCTTCATGATCGGACGCAGCCGCTGGCTGCGTGACAATGTGCTGCTGGAACGGCCGAAGATCGCGGCGGCGTTCGGCTGGGCCCACAAGGAGCTGTTCGCCCGCGGGACGACGCTCATCATCGTCGGCCGCTTCATCCCGGGGGCGCGGATCGCGATCAACATGGTCTGCGGGCTCGTCGGCTATTCCAAGCGCCGCTTCATGACGGTGGTGGTCTTCAGTTCCAGCCTGTGGGCGCTCTACGCCATTCTGGTCGGCACTGTCGCCGGCGCCTGGTTCGCCGACCACCACCTCGTCGGGGTGTTGGTGGCGGTTGCGGTCGGCGTCGTGCTCGGCCCGATCATCGACTGGCTGCTGCGCCGGACCGTGCTGCGCAGTTCCGCGGTACCCGGCAAAGGCGAGCAACCGCGCCAGCAGACCGATGAGGCGGCCCCGGACGCGGACTAGAGTGAGCCCCATGACCGAGACCCCCGAGCAGTGGCAACCAAACGCGCGACTGCGGGCTGGCGACGCCGACCGACAACGGGCGATCGAGGCGCTCACCAACGCTTGGCGTGCCGGGCGCCTCACCCGAGACGAATTCCAGGAACGCAGCCAGAAGTCGCTCGCGGTCACCTACACCGACGAAATTGACGACCTGACCGCCGACATCGGCGGCCTGAGCACCTACCCCGACCGAGGTTTGGCCCCCTATCAGGACGCAACGCTGGTACCGGCTTCCGACGAGACGCCGGTTGTCGACAGCTGGCAGTCCGAGCCGGACGAGAACCTGCCCGTCAAGTACGCTCCCGAGGGCAGCAGCGGGTCCGCGTTGTCAGTGGGCGTGATGAGCGGCATGGACAAGGTCGGCAACTGGACGGTTGCACCGACCCATGTCTCGATCGGTTTCTGGGGTGGCACCACCATCGACCTGCGGGAGGCCGTCTTCACCAGCCCTGAGACCACCATCACCTGCATCGCGGTGATGGGTGGGGTCGAGGTGATCGTCCCGCCCGAGATGGAAGTCCGGGTGGGCGGCATCGGCTTCATGGGCGGGTTCGGTTGGAACAAACTGGACCAGGCACGTCCGAGGCGGCAGGCCCCCGCCGGGAACCCGGTCGTGACCATCAACGGCTTGGGATTCTGGGGCGGGGTCGGGATCACCCGCAAGGAACGCGGGGAACCGACCCGTTAATCGACGTAGCGGCGACCGCTGAAGGCACGGCCCAAGGTGACCTCGTCTGCGTACTCCAGGTCGGCACCGACCGGCAGACCTGAGGCGAGCCGACTGATCTGGATGCCCGGTGTCTGGCCGAGCAGGCGGGTCAGGTAAGTGGCGGTGGCCTCCCCCTCCAGGTTCGGGTTCGTCGCGAGGATCACCTCGGTGATGGTGTCGTCAGCGAGTCGGCGAACCAGTTCCGCGATGTGCAGGTCGCCGGGGCCGCGTCCGGCGATCGGGCTGATGGCCCCACCAAGCACGTGGTAACGGCCCCGGAATTCACGGGTGCGCTCGATCGCCACCACGTCCTTGCTCTCCTCAACCACGCAGATCGCGCCTGCCTCGCGGCGCGGATCACGGCAGATCCGGCAAACCTCTTGGTCGGTGACGTTGAAGCAGACCGAGCAGAAGTGCACCTTCTGTTTGAGTTGCCGCAGCGCATCGGCCAGCCGTTCGACATCCTCGACCGGCTGGTCGAGCATCCAGAAGGCGATGCGCTGGGCGCTCTTCGGGCCGATGCCCGGCAGGCGGCCCAGCTCGTCGATCAGGTCCTGGACTGGTCCGTCGTACAACTTCGCCTCTCAGAAACCCAGATCGCCGAGATCACCCATGGCGCCCAGGTCGGGCATCATGGTCTGCGCCTGCTCGGCGGCCTTGCCGCTGGCGTCGCGGAAGGCCGCGATGATCAGGTCGCTCAGCGAGTCGAGGTCGTCCAGGTCGACCGCGTCGGGGCTGATCTTGAGCCCGATGAGCTCGCCACCGCCGGTGATGGTGGCCTTGATGAGGCCTCCGCCCGAACTGCCGGTGAAAGTCGAGTTGGCCAGTTCGTCCTGAGCTTGTTGCAGTTGCTCCTGCATCGCCTGCGCCTGCTGGAGCAGCGCATTCATGTCCAGGCCTTCGGGGAACATACTGGGTCCTTTCGTGGGGTCTTGCTCACAGGTCTTGTTCGTCGATGATCTGGGCACCGAGTTGGCTGGCCAACAGTTCGGCAGC
>CALMKG010000451.1 GCA_937867175.1 uncultured Propionibacterium sp.
GACTCGGCCTGCGCCGTGGCGTTGACCTTGACCTGATAGGCTTCGGCGTCGGCCTTGGTGTTGGCGATCTTGGCGGACTCGATCTCGCGGAGAGCGTCCTGGCGCACCTTGGCGACTTCGACCTCGGCCTGCATGCGCTTGCGGATCGACTCCTCGTAGGCCGGATCGAACTTGATGTTCTCGATCGCCACGGACTTGATCAGAGCGATGTCGCCGACGTTCTCCTGCATCGCCTTCTGCGCGGCAGCCGACAACTCCTCGCGCTTGGAGACGGCGGTGGCAGCCGTGAAGGAGCCGAACGTCGACTTGGTGTCCTGGAACACGCGCGGCATCACCAGACGCCGGACCATCTCCTCGACGGTGCCGTACCGGGTCACCACATCGACCGGCGACGTGACCTGGATGCGCACCGAGACCTTCATGTCGGCGGGTTGCTGGTCCTGCGAGTAGGCTTCGGTCTTGTCGACGACGATGAGCCGATCCTGGACGTCGATCGAGTGCGCGGCGGTGATCCACGGGATCTTCCAGTTGAGGCCGGACTCGTAGGTGCCGACGATCGCACCCCACCGCGTGACGACCACGCGCTCGCCGGGCGAGACGGTGAAGAACGCGCCGAGGATGGTGAAGATCAGCGCGAGGGCGACGGCGGCGAAGCCGATGAGGGTGAACTTGGTCTTGAAGCTCATGCCGGTGGGTCGCTGACCCTGGCGGATGTCGTTGAGGGGCATGTGGGTTGTCCTGTCCTTGACTGTGGGTTAAACCCTGTCGAGATGGAACTGACACCATTTTTTGGTCAGTGTCAATTCCCTTCTGCTACTTTTCCTTACCACGTAGGCCACGTCAAAGGTTCTTCAGTTCCTTGACGATGGCCCAGGCGGTGTTGTCGCACTTGCCGCAGACGAGGCGATCCCAACTCGTCGCGACGACGCGAAGGGGGAGCTTGAAGACCTTGTCGCCGGACATGATCAGTCCTCGTGCTCGATGACGGGAGCGTTCTCGACGAACGCCGGGGCGATGCCGTTGGCGAAGTTGCCGAGGATGAGCGCCGCCCAGGCGGTCTTCTCGCTCCGAAGGTGCGGCTCCGCTGCATCGTCGTTGTTCGCCAGCAGTTCGGCGACATGCTTCGCAGCGGAGTAGAAGGCGGCAGCCTCCTCGCCCTCGAAGGAGATGACGAGAGACGGAGTGGTGATGGCCTGAATCTGCATGATGGGTAGTTCCTCTGGGTTTAGGTCAGAATTACTGACGCATGGGAGCATGGATGATCGCCCGAAGCGTGTCGGGCTTGGTCCTCAGAAGTTCTTCCGTTGGAAGATAGTAGCGTGCGATTGTTCCGTATCTCGCGGACGATCCGTTCTCTTTGATGAGACCTTCTCTGACGAGGGCGGAACAATACGTGCTCGCGTTGTTCAGTGCAGTGCTTCCGAACAGACCTGGGTTTCTTCCCGCAGCCTTCCGGAGATCCCATACCTCAAATCCGGTAGAACCAGATTCCGCGAGAGCTTCATGAACAAGCAAGCGCCTGACGGCTTCTTGCTGCTCTCTTGTCATCTTCTTCCTTTTCGCCATATCGATGTTGTTGAGGCGATCCCCCACACCAGGAACGATCTTGTAGTACCCTCCGTCACTGGTGAGCCGACCTTCAGCCACCAATGCCATGAGTACCTTGCACATGCTGGCGCGATCTTTCGGGTCGCTTATTCCGACGTAGAGACCAGCGATGCAGATGGCGTCACGCTGTGCCTTCGCAACTGAGAACTCTTCACAGTTCCGGGACGCGATGATTGGGATCAGACACCGCGCCATCCGCTTGTCGCGGTCAGTGAGGTCGGCAGCGGCAGTCTTCAGGAACTTCTCGTATCCGAACGGACCACCTTCGACTGCGGCTTGGTAGGGGTCGATGAAGAGGTGCTTGGCCTCTTCCGGGAAGAACGGGAGGAAGTCGACCGTCGAATGGAACGGAGGAACCCACTTACTCGCCGTTTCAAGGATGGTCTCTCGATCGAAGAAGGGTAGCAGGCGCGCGATCTCTTCCTCCGATGGCTCAATGGTCTCCCACTGCCACCGACCGGCGTTGAGGTGAGCCCCCAACGCCTCCTTGGCGAACTGCTTCTCCGACTTCCGATAGGGTCGGCGAGGCTTCTTGTCCGGACCCCTGCCCATGTCACGCCTTCCTGTAGAGCCCGAACCCGGCCTTCGTGATCACGCCGGATTCGACGAGACGGGTGGTCATGCGGGCCTGATTGGCGTCGACTTCCACCCCCATGTCGGCAGCCGTGGTGATGATGTCCTTCCGAGTGAACGTCTCGTGAGACTCCGCAACCACGTCGATGACG
>CALMKG010000452.1 GCA_937867175.1 uncultured Propionibacterium sp.
GCGCGCTTCCTTGACACGGAAGAGGTCACTGGTTCAAACCCAGTATCGCCCACCAGTACTCGCAGGTCAGCGCTGCTCTTCACAAGCGCCATCCTTTGATTAGGGGCATTCAGGGAACAGGAACTGGCGTTCCCCGCCACTTCCCAGGATCGCGGGCCTGATCGCCTTCAACCGGGCAACTCACCTGGCCGCGCACGATCCAAGACGGCACTTGCTGGAATGTGCGACCTCAGCATCTCTTGAGTCTCGAGGTCAACGGAGTACACGAGCGTTCCACGCATGCCACGGGTGAGGAGGACCTTGTAGGTGTTGCGAACAGCACGATCAAACTCGGCGGGCTCAGCTGTCTTCACCTGGTTGTCTTTCGAGTACTCGGGTCGAGCCACCCAGCGGCCAGACCGCCAAACGAGATCGGGTCCCAGGATGACGCCGGAGTAGTCGTACTCGAAGCCTTGAGCCGTGTAGATGCAGCCCACCTGGTCGAAACCACCAGGGTCTGAAGCCCAGAAAGACCGAGCGGGTGCCTCTCCCACCCGGGATTCCTTGGGGTTGTTCCAAGGTCGCTCCCAGGCGCCGATCTTGATGTCAGGGAAGAGGACGTCGACCTTCGGGTCGCTCCAGTGCCAGCAGTACCCGGCAGAGATCCTGGCCTCGTAGCCAGCGTCCAGGAACGCCCGAAGACGACCCTCCATCTCAGTCGGACTATCAGCCACGTCGAGGGTGAACGACTCATCGCCTGGCCAGTCGAACGGACCACCTGGCTCAAGCCCAAGCAAGCGCAGCACCCACCTCTCGTAGAGGCGGCTTCCACCACACCTGAACTGGTCATTCAGGTCGACCCGCACGACCGTGCACCCCATTTGCTCCGCCGCGGACACGATGTCGTGGACGTTGCCCCGCTCGCTCGGGCGAACGACTTGGTGCTCGTCGAGTAAGAACACCGGCACGCGTGCCGCATCGATAAGCTCCTCGACCTGCGGGCGGCCGGTTCGCTTCTTGGACGGTGTCCACCGGTTCGTGGAAGTCGCCTTGACGCGATGCGCCTCATCGTTGATCAGGACGTCAATGTCGTTCTTCTCGGCGTCGATGAACTGGTTGTAGTACTTGAACAACGTCCTCACCCGAGGCGCACGGCTGCCAGCGACCTTTCTGAGCGTCTGCGTGAAAGCAGACGAGCCAGTCGCGTGCAGTGCGGACCGACCTTGACGGGACAACTCCCCCAGCACGCTCAAGGCAATCACGCTCTTCCCTGACCCCGGGCCGCCCGTTACGACGATGACCTCCTTCCGCTCTGATCGCCTTGCTCGTTCGACGGCGCGCATGACCATGGAGTAGGCAACCCTCTGCTGATCAAGCAGAGTGAACTGCTCTCGTTGCTGGATCTCCGCCGCTGCCAGGGTCAGAAGTTGCTTGCTTGGCCGAATAGCCGCGCTGAGAAGGTCATCCGCCGCAGCGACCCCCGGGGCGCTGTCGAGCCGCGAACGCAGGAAGTCCAAGAACGCACCGCGCCGCTGTCGGGTGAACATCTGGCTCTGCACCGTCAACGGGTAGTCCCAGAGTCCCGCGACATCGGCGTCCTTGGCGTTGTGCAGATACGCCACACCCGCCAGGCGCTCCGTCGATCCACCGAGATTCGCGTTGAAGTCGGCCAAGTACTCGCAGTAGCCCGCAACCTGTGCGGCTGGATGCAGCCGGCGCCCACGCCCGTCGTCGAGGACGACGTCGTCCGTGCCGTCAACGGGTTGGGCGTGGCTCCACTGCTTCAGCTCGACGACCACGTACGAGGTGTTGCCGGTGCGTGGATGAACGCCGCAAAGGAGCGCGTCGACTCTCCGGCTGGTGAGAGGCAATCGGTACTCCAGCAGCAACTCCACCTCAGCGAGACCCGCGTCGTGCAGGTCTTCGATCAGGGTCGTCAGGCTTCGGTCCCAGGATCTCTGCTCGGCGGGCGACGGGTTGTGGCCGTATGCGAACCTGAATTGCTCGGTCATGCGGTCAACCAGGTCGCCCGCCGTCTGCAACTGACGGATCGCTGCGGCCGAGGCGCGATGAAGCGGCACCGAGTCTCCAGGAAGGCATACAAGTCTTCCCGATCGGGTTGGGAGGCTTGCCGCATGGGACTCGCGCTGTCATGCCGAGCGGATTACATGCTGATCCAATCACAGTGGCAACGAATGCTCCGGGCAAACGGGCTGCCGACACACCCTCCCGCCCTGAAGTCCGACTATGAGTCGGAGTACTTGGCCGCGCGCCCGTGGAACCGGTCCACCGGATAGCGCTGCTCGTTGAGCTCCACCTTCTCGAGCCCGACATCGATGAGGTCCACGTCGGTTACGTCCGCCAGCAGCAGGAGATAGGCCAGGATGTCGGCGAGCTCGCTGCGCAACGCCTGCCCGTTACGCGGGTTGGCTAGCCAGGCCCCCATGTCCCCCGGCTCAACCCACTGCAACAAGGCGCTCAACTCGCCGACCTCGCCGGCGAGAGCCATGGCGAGGTTCTTGGGCGAGTGGAACTGCTTCCAATCGCGAGCCTCGGCGAAGGCTCGGAGCCTGCCCTGGAGCTCATCGAGCGACGTCATGCTGCCGATGCTCCCACGAGCGCACGGGTACGCCGACCTGTAACGTTGCATGACCTGCGATCGGAAGCCCCCATCTTGGTCGCCGACTACCTCGTTGACGCCGCACAGTAGATCGGCTCGTCGAGCCACGACCCACTCACGACGCGACCACGAGTTCAGCAGTTTCCGGGCCCATGGCCAGTTTGGGACGCCACAGTGGGTGCATGGCCAGTTCCTCTGGGCGATCAGTACCGCTGGACGCATCGGATTCCGTGCGGATTCCAGTTCGCGTCACTGCTGGTATCGAGCCAAACGGTCGACGGCGCCCACACCCAAGTGCCGTCGATGGGCCGCATCCCGTTTGGTCCGGGCACTGGCCTCCTCGCGATGGCTGGTACGACGTGCCGACGACATGGCGGGAGATTCTCGACTCAGCTATGACAGTTGGACGGGACCCGTCGCCTTGGCTGGCGAAGTACCCGGCACTCGCGACAAATGAACTGCTGGCCCGCGTGGCACCCCTCGCGGCCTATCTACACCATGACGGGTCCGCACCGCCGGTCAAGCTGCGAGCGTCCCCGGTCTACTCCCTCGGTGCCGAGAAGAGCGCGCAGGGCGCACTGGCGTACCGGTTAGGGATGACCATGGCTGAGTGGGTCGCCCGGTCTCTCATAGGTCTTCCTGCTACGACCCACCACGAAGATGCTCAACCTACAGGTGCCGGCCCCCTCTGGTTCGGCCCTGGGCGGCGGCCAGACCTTTGGAGTGAATACCCGGGATTGTGGCCGGCGGTCTGGTCGTTCGAGGCCAAAGCCGCCCGACGACTGGCTCAGCGAAACATGCGAGACGGGGCTGGACAACTGGCGTCCCTAGACGTGAGCGTCCTACCGGTCCCGCACTCTCGTGTTCTTGTCGGCACCAGCATCGATGACCGCTTGTTCACGCTCGTGGAACACGAGACGCACAATCTGACCTACGGAGCTACCGGGGATGACCCCACGGCAGGACTATTCAACCAAGCCCGCGCGCGTCTGATCGTGTATCTATTCCTGAGCTCGCAGGGCTACGAGGGACTGCGGACGGTGGCAGTCGCCCGCGGCGACGGGGCGACGAGATTCAACGAGACCGACGACTCCACTCGCGAAGTCAGGGATGCCCTGCGAGCTCGAACGCCGGATCAAGTTCAAGGTCCACTCCCTCCCGACCTCGATGCCCGAGCAGCGGAATTCCTGACCTCTCGCTTGCCAGGTACCGGTCTGCGAGTCGGCATGTCACCTGGCCTCTTTGGCGCATGCCGAGGACTACTGAGGTCCCTCGGGCAGACGATCGCAGAGGTGGCAAGCGAGCGACCGGACTGGTCAAGGTACGGAACGCAGGACTCAAGTACCCGCCCTCTCCGAGCTGAACCGTCGGAGGCGGAGGAGTTCGAGCAGGTCGCCGAGTTCAAGGAGGCAGTGGATCAGCGTGTTCGGCTCCAGCGACACCAAGTCCTCGCCGATTACGAGCTCGGAGTCCAGGAGGGTATGGCGATCCAGGACTATCCGCGACGTGCCGAGACGTCGGGCGCCCTAGAGATGTACTCCAACGACACTTATGTCGCACTGGACTCGGACTCGGTGCTGATGGGACCTTTGCGGCGCGCCTGAGGACTTGCACAGCCGGAGCCGACAGCGCCTCGAGGCCCCCCAACCTTGCTCCCGCGACGCCAAACGTGCGAGCCAGCCCGCCCGATCCGTCCCTCTTCCGTTTCGAATTGCAGTCAGCAATCCATCACCAATCTGTCGCAGCGAGTCCGCGGGCCACGACGTGCCCCGCAACACCGTGACCTGACCCAGGCCCCGTTCCGTGCGGGCAGGGACGACCGCAGTTGGACCGCTCCGTGACCTTCGGCCTCTGCATCCTCCCGACGGAAGTGGCAGGCCTCTGAAGACCGCATGGTGATTGGGCACCTTTCGATTCGCGGCCGCGGGGCTGCAACGTACGACCACTGTGTCGCCAGTTTGAGCAACAACTCTCTCGGGCCCCGCTGAGCGGCGGCCCGGTTCTGCCGACCTGGCGACATGGTGGTTGCTCAGAGGGGTTGGTCCCGGGCATCCGGCAGGATGGCTGCCGTGACCGAACCATCCGAGCCGGGACCGGCCGACCAG
>CALMKG010000453.1 GCA_937867175.1 uncultured Propionibacterium sp.
GACGGCAGTCGCCACCTCCTCGAAGGTTGGTTTCGGTTCCTGCCACCACTGGAACTTGACGCGCCGCGCTGCGCCGGCGAACTTCCCAGCGTCCGGGGTGACGTCAGTGATGCTCCCCGCGATCTCCCGCCACGGCCCAAGCGTCTGGAACGACGGCTGCGTCGCCGAGGCCAGCAGGACCGTGGCACCGAAGTGCTCGGTCAAGGTCCGCAGCCCGCTGAGGATCGTGGGCAACACACTCATCGGTAGTGCCTGCACCTCGTCCAGAACGATCACCGCGTTCGCCAACCGGTGGACCTTGCGAGACCGTGCCGGCTTCCGACCAAACAACGAATCGAACAGCTGGACCGTCGTCGTGACCACGAAGGGAGCGTCCCAGTTGTCGACGCCGATCTTCGCGCGCCGAGCCTCCGGGCTGATCGACGAGTGATGCTCCACCACCACGTCATCGCCAAGCAAACGACGGTATATTGCGGCGTTCTGCTCGGTGATGCTGATGAACGGGACAGCGACAATCACCCGAGACTTCCCATAACGCGCCGCGTGCCGCAGAGCGAACGCTGCCGCCGCCAGGGTCTTGCCAGATCCCGTCGGCGCGGGAAGCCGGAAGATCCCCGGCTCCAGCGACGCTGCCGCGACCGCTGACCGGTACACCTCCTCCCGCAGAGCGTCGATCGGCGACCGGGGACGCTCGCCGAGGATCTGGGTCCGCCCAACCTCGAAACGGCTCACCAGTTCGTCCATGTCACCAGCCGGTGCCAGCGTCGGCCCAGACAGCCCCCCGAAGTGCGCGGCCGTATCCAGGAAGTCAGCATCAACGAGAGCAGAGAACGCCAGCCGCAGGCCCACCTCAGCCGCCTGCCCAGTCCAATGCCGAGGCCACAGCAGCTCCCCACCGGACAACACCATCTCCGCCTCCGGCACCAAGCGAAGGAGACGCGTCCGGTCGGCGCCATCAGCCCCGCCGTTACCGAGGACCGCCTTGGCGTCGGCGACATCCATCAACCCACCGTGGTGACCGAGCACCGCCATTGCCCCGACCCCGCAAACCGGCCGCAGCAATCGCGCACCCAAGGACTTGTGGTCGATCCCCACCGGTCCCCCACCAGACTCCGCTCGGACCAACCCCTCCTGCCAGGCACACGAGACCTTGCCCGCGTCATGCAACAACCCCAACGCTCCCGTCAGATTCGCTGCCCCGAAGGCCGCCCCGAAAGTGCGGGCGAGCTCAGCCGTCCCCACAAGGTGATCCCGCAGCGACTGCCGGGAGCCCGACATGTTCACGCTATGCGCCCACGGCACATCCCCCTCGCGATTCATGATCATGACCCTACGAGGACCCACCGACACCCTCGCGAAGCAGAACCCCAACGGCCGCACCACCCGGAATCACGTCGACCACAACACCCCCTCGCCGGCTGACAGCAGATGACCAACAGCCGTCAAGGCGGTGCGACGCGTCATGCAGGAGTCAAGACCGGACCTTCCTCCGCAATTGCTGGCAATCGAAGCATTCACAACATTGGTAGCAATCACACCACTCATCTTGGCGTCACACGCCCATCATCAGCGGCCGAAGGCCCAGCGCTCCACCTCGTCCACGGCCACCGGGCGGCCGATCACCGTGGCGGCGTCGCTGGCCCAGGCTCCCAACTGCTCGAGGGCGGCCTGGTAGTCCGTGGCACCGTACTGGGACTTGGGCGCGAACCGTGGATCCTGGGTCACCCGGTGCAGGGTGGCCCGGACGCGCCCATCGACGATGACGCACGGGTGCGCGACATTCCCACCGCCGGCGAAGTACAGGTACTTCGTGGAGAAGTTCGGCCCCAGGTAGCTGATCGCGTTGCGGTGGGGGCGCAACAGCCGAAACGCCGCGATCGCGTCGATCCGGGACATCCCGGCGGCCTCCCGCAGCAGGGCGCTCCTGCGCGGCAGGTCCGCAGTGATCGCGCTGATGCGTTTCGCGTTCCCCCGCTGGCGGGTCCCAGTCCCCCACGCCAGCGCATGCCACAACAACCGCAACGCCCCGGTACCCGTCTCATCGCTGGTGGCCTCGTCGGCCAGGGCGAATATCTCCTGACGCGACAGCAGGCGCTCCCCGGTGGTCTGCCCCTCCGCGGTGACCGGCAATCCGGGAAGGTGCTGGTGGGTGTCATTCCACCACTCCAGGCCGACGACCACAGCGTGGTCAAGGATGCTCTGCTGGCGGGTGGTGCCCTCCAGCCATGTGATCAGCTCGCTGGGCGCTTGTGGGCTCATCACCCCATCCTGTCGCACGGCACGTCCGGATCCCCGTCCGATCACCCCACGTTGGGAACCTCGACACGGAGAGCGGGCCCCGGGCGACCCTGTGTGCTCCACTCGATCCGTCGCCCTGGACCCGCCACGCCCAAGGCTAGAGGAACCCCCGCGCCCGAACGACAGTCCCCTCCCCCGCACTGGCAGCAATCACCGCATTGACAGCATTCACAACGTTGGCGAGGCGTCGACCTCACCAGGTTCGGCGATCGCCGATGAGATCCACGAGGAGTTCCCGGCGGCGTTGTTCCTCCAGGGCGGGGTCGGGGACCTGGAGGAACTCCACGGCGCTGAATCCGTCACCCTGGCGACGGTTCTGCGGCGGTTCCAGGCCCTCGATGAGGAGAGCTTCCATGGTGGCGATCAGGGTACGGACCTCGATACCCGCCGAGGGGATGGGGGACAGTACCCCACTGGTGGTCACGCTGCGGACCCCGAACCAGGAGAACCGGTCCCACCGCCCGGTCAGGCGGTCGCGGGTGTGTTCCCACAGCCGGGTCGCGAGCCGGGGCTCGACAACCCGCCCGACGTAGACCACCCGGTTGCCGTCGTACAGCAGGTACACCCCGGCTTGGGTGGCGAAGTCCACCTGCTGGCTCCCGGACTGCTGCACCCCCAGGAGCCGGGGAGTGCGTGTCCGCCAGTCCACCTCGGTGCGACGCCAGAACATCCCGAACGCGTTGATCAGGCCCATCTCCTCCGTCTCGCCGGCCGCCGGGTCGAGGTCTCCCTCGGCGGGTGGGGTCACCTCGACGACGGGACGGTAGTGGCCCGAAGTGCCGCCGGGGATGGTGTAGCGGCCTCCCCCGACTCTGATGACCCGGTCACGGAGCGACTTGGACAGCACCGAAGCGACCGTGTTCGCGGGGATCGCGCCCACGTTGACGCGAAACCCCTTGTCGATGACGGCCTGGGCGATGTCGTGGTAGTGCATCGGCTCCAGGCTCTCCTCCAACACCTTCACGATCGCGTCCTGCCAACTCAGCTCCATGCTCTCGACCCTAACCATCCGCAGGACCACCACGAGCATCCCCGCGATTGCTGCCAATGACCGCATTCACAGCATTGGGAGCATTCACAGCGTTTCGGTGGTGAGGGCGCGGCGGATGGTGGTCTTGCCGACGCCGAGGTCGGTGGCGATCTGGGTGTACGTCGCACCGCCGGCGCGCAGCTCCCGCGCCGCCTGGAGGAGTTCGGGGGTGATGACGGTGGGGCGGCCGCCGACCCGTCCTTGGTCGCGGGCGTGGGTGAGTCCGAGGCGGGTGTCTTCGGCGCGGCCGGCCCGGTCGAGGGCGACCACGACGCCCAGGAGGTCGCGCAGGACCGTTCCAGCGTCGGTGGTGGTGTCGAGAACCGGTTCGCTCAGGGACCGGAACCCGATCCCCCTCGAGTGGAGCAGCGTGAGGGTCTCGGCGAGCTGGAGGGCGCTGCGGGCGATCCGGTCCGCGGTGACCACGATGAGGGTGTCCTCCCCGTCCCGCAGGTAGTCCAGACAGTGCTCCCACTCCGGCCGCGCCTGACGGCCGGCGGGGACGCCGGCGTCGACGAACACCCGCCGCGCTCCAGCGTCACGCAACACCGCAACCTGGCCCTCGACGTCGTCGTCGGGCAGCAGGGTGCGGGCGTAGCCGATGATCGCCATACGTCACCCACTCCCCCGCGGCCGTTGCTGGTAGTTCACCATGGTGTGGAGGATACGCGCAAAGGTGGACGTTTTCGGCC
>CALMKG010000454.1 GCA_937867175.1 uncultured Propionibacterium sp.
CCACCCAGAACCCGATCGAGTCCGAGGGCGTCTACCCGCTGCCCGAGGCGCAGCGCGACCGCTTCCTGCTGAAGGTCGACGTGCCATACCCCAAGGGCAACGAGGAGTTCGAGATCCTACGACGCATGTCGGTCACCCCGCCCACCCCGCAGCCGGTGCTGAACCCCGAACTCACGTTGCAGTTGCAGGACATGGCCTCACACGTCTTCGTGCACAACCTGGTCGCCGAGTACATCGTCCGGTTGGTGCTGGCCACCCGCAACCCGTCCGAGTTCAACATGCCCGACCTGGCCCGGGTGATCCAGATAGGCAACTCGTCACGCGCCACCCTCGGCCTGACCTCCGCCGCCCGCGCGGTCGCCCTGATCCACGGCCGCGACTACGTGCTGCCGACCGACGTGCAGGCGGTCGCCAAAGATGTGATGGCCCACCGCATGGTGCTCACCTTCGACGCCATCGCAGACAACATCAGCCCGCTGCAGGTGGTCGAGCGCATCCTCGCAATGGTGCCCGCCCCGACCCCGGTGTGGAATCAGGAGCAGCGCGCGGCCAGCCATGGCCAGCACCGCCACCAGCCCAACTACTCATGATCGCCAGTCGATGACCACACCCGACTTCGCGCCCCCGCCGTCCGGCACCACGCTGGCGAACGGACGCGGCGACGTGGGCGCCGCGGAAAGCGTGTTGCGCGAGCCCAGCGGACCGACCATCCCGCTGAACAAGCTCGCCCCGGAGGCCGCCCTGCGCCGGCTGGAGTTGACGGTGGTGCGTCGGCTTGAGGGCTTTCTGCAGGGTGACCACCTCGGCCTGCTGCCGGGGCCCGGTTCCGACCTGAACGACGCCCGCATCTACGTGCCCGGCGAGGACGATGTCCGTCGGATGGACTGGGCAGTCACCGCGCGCACCATGACTCCGCACGTCCGTGACACGATGGCCGACCGTGAGCTCGAGGTCTGGGCGCTGCTCGACGCGTCCCCGTCGATGAACTGGGGCACCGCCGGGATCACCAAACGCGATCTCGGCATTGCAGCCATCGCCACGTTGGGTTTCATCAGCCAGAAGATGGGTGACCGGTTCGGCGGTCTGGTGATGCACTCCGATTCGGTTCGCCGGTTCCCCGCCAGATCCGGACGCCAGGCGCTCTACGGGCTGCTCGGCAGGATGCTGGAAGACCCCATCGAGAAGGACAATCTGCCCGCCGCCCTCGGTCTGGCCGAGGGCATCGAGGCGCTGATCAGGACGCAGCGCCGGCGCGGCATGCGGTTGGTGGTTTCCGACTTCTTGTCGCCCGGCGACAAAGTGCTAGATGCCAACACCCCACCCGACTGGGAGCGTCCGCTGCGCCGGTTGGCGGTGCGCAACCAGGTGCTGTGCGTCGAGGTGACCGACGCCGGCGAGGTGGAGTTCCCCGATGTCGGCGAACTGCTGATTCGTGACCCGGAGACCGACTTCGCGCGCTACGTGAACACCTCCGACCCGCGTGCCCGCAAGATGATCGACGGCGCCTCCCAGGCGCAGCGCACCCGCATTGCCGCCGCGATGCGCCGTGCCGGCGTGGGCCACATTCGGCTGCAGACTGACCGTGACTGGGTCGCCGACATCGCGCGCTTCGTGCTCACTTATCGGCGCACCGCCGCGGTGCTGCACACCCCGCCTCAAGGGGTGAGCAAGTGAACGAGCAAACCGGCACGTTCTTGGGTGTCGAGTTCTTCAATCCCGAGCGGTTGTGGGCCTTGCTGATCCTGCCCATTCTGGTGATCCTCTACCTCCTGCTGTTGCAGCTCAAGCGCAACCGTGGCATGCGGTACACCCAGACCGGCATCGTCGGTGCCGTGCTGCCCAGGCAGTCGCAGTGGCGCCGGCACGTCTCGGTCGCGATGGCGCTGTGTTCGCTGGTGGCGATCACCGGGGCCTGGGCGCGTCCGGTGGGCATCGAGAAGGTGCCCCGCGAGCGAGCCACGGTGGTCATCGTGCTCGACCGTTCGCTTTCCATGCAGGCGACCGATGTGGAGCCCACCAGGATGGACGCGTCCAAGCAGGCCGCGAAGGACTTCATCGCCGAACTGCCACCCAGCTTCAACGTCGCACTGGTCGGGCTTTCGGCCAGCAGCAGCGTCCTGGCGCCGCCGACCACCGACCGCGGCATGCTGAACCGCGTCATTGAGCAGATGGGCGTGCAGGACGGCACCGCCATCGGCGACGCCATCATGGCCGCCATCAGTGCGGTCGGCATGGCCCCAGGTGAACAGGGCGCCGACCCGGCTCCCGCCATGATCGTGCTGCTCTCGGACGGCCAGAACACCAGCGGCCAGACCGACCCGGTGGCCGCCGCCCAACAGGCCAAGGCCGCCGAGATCCCCATCCACACCATCGCGTTCGGCACCATGAACGGGTACGTGGACGTCGACGGGGCCCGCGCCAACGTCGCCCCGGACGTCGCGCTGCTCGGTGAGATCGCCGACATCACCGGCGGTCGCGCGATGGACGCCAAGTCTGCGAATCAACTCAACGACGTCTACCAGGAGATGCGCTCCGAGGTGGGCTACGAGGAGGTCAAGAAGGAAGTCACCGCCCAGTGGGCGCTGTATGCCTTCGCCTTCGCGTTCGTCGCCTCGCTGGGTGCCGTCTCGATGGCTGCGAGGTGGCCGTGATGATCCCCATGCTGTCGTTCCTGCATCCCGGTCGACTCTGGCTGCTGTTGATCGTTGCCGGGGTGGCGATCCTCTACCTGGTGCTGGCCAGCCGACTGCGCACCGGTGGGAGCCGTGTGCGGACCCGTCTCGACTTGGTGATCCCGCGCGACTCGCCACTCAAACGCCACCTGTCGGTGGTCTCGTCGCTGTTGGCGATGTCGTCCTTGGTGGTCGCTTTCGCCCAGCCGACCGCGCTCACCCCGGTGCCCCGGGAGCGGGCGACGGTGGTGGTCACTATCGACGTCTCCCGTTCGATGCGCTCGCAGGACGTGTCGCCCAGCCGGATCGAGGCCGCCCAGCAGGCGGCCAAGGAGTTCGTCGACATGCTGCCCGAGACGTTCAACGTCGCGCTGGTCACCTTCTCTGGAACCACGTCCATCATGGCGGCGCCGACCCTCGACCGGGGTGCGGTGAAGCGGGCCATCGACTCTCTGGAGCTGGCTCCGGCGACCGCAATCGGCGAGGGCATCTACACGTCGTTGGACGCGCTGCTGCTCGCCCCACCCGATCCCGATCATCCGGACGATCCTGCCCCTGGCGCGATCATTCTGCTTTCGGACGGCTACACCAACATCGGGCGCGACTCGGCGACCGCGGCACAGGCAGCGAAGGACCAGGGCGTCCCCGTGTACACGATTGCCTACGGCACCCCCGGTGGCTACGTCTACGAGGAGGGCGTGCGCGTCCCGGTTCCGGTGAACCACGCCGAGTTGGCTCGGGTGGCCCAGATCTCGGGTGGCAAAAAGTATGCAGCCGAGTCGGTCAGCGATCTGCGCGGTGTCTACGAGACGCTGGCCCGGTCGGTGGGATATGACGAGATGGAGACCGAGGTGACCGATCGGTTCGCGCTGCTGGCGCTGGCACTCAGCGTAATCGCGGGCTTGGGTGTCATCTCCTTGGCGGCGAGGTGGCCATGAGCGAGTTGACGAACAACCAGCCGGACGCTGCGCCGGCGGACGTGATCGCGGCGAACGTCGCCGCCGTGCGAGGCCGCATCGCGTCCGCCTGCGAACGGGCCGGACGCGACGCGGCCGAGGTGCGGCTGCTGCCGGTGAGCAAGACCCATCCGGTCGAGGCGCTGGTGGCCGCACACGCGGCCGGCATCGACCGGTTCGGTGAGAACCGGGTCCAGGAGTTGGTGGCGAAGGCCGAACTGCTTGATCCCGCGCTGGGGATCGAGTTCGCCCTGATCGGGCCACTGCAGTCGAACAAGGCGGGACGCGCGGTCGAGTGGGTCGCCGAGTTCCAGGCGCTCGACTCGCTGAAGTTGGCGGCCAACCTCGATCGCCGGCTGCAGGCGCTGGGACGCAGCCTCGACGTGCTCGTCGAAGTGAACACCTCGGGGGAGTCGACCAAGTTTGGCCTGGCCCCCGACGATGTGCTGAGCTTCGCTGCCGAGCTGGGGGCCTTCGACTCGTTGAACGTGCGGGGTCTGATGACGATCGCAATTCCGAGCCCTGACCACAAGCAGGTTGCGGCCTGCTTCGAGATGCTGCGCGGTTTGCGTGACCGGCTGCGGGACGATCAGGTCGCCGGTTCGGACTGGCCCGAGCTGTCAATGGGCATGTCGGGCGACTTCGAGTTGGCGATCGAGCACGGCGCCACCTGCGTCCGGGTGGGCACCGCGATCTTCGGCGGACGGCCGCCGGTGGCCGGCTGACCCCGATCCTGCGGCGGGTGCGGGTCTGGACGGTCCCCGGGGACTGTTCGTTCACGTTCGGGGTCCGAGAGGTGGGTCTGGACGGTCCCCAGGGACTGTTCGTCCACGTCCGGGCCGGGGAAAGGGCCCGGATCAACCAGCGCCGGTCTTGGCCGGCAGGTTCTCCACCTCCAGCGGCGGCAGATCGTCGGCAGGGGTGAACCCGAAGACTTGCGCGCAGAAGCTGTACTCGGCGGCCAGCGCGTCCGCCCGCGTCTGTGCCTTTCGGAAGCCGTGCCCCTCGCCTTCGTAGACCCGCAGTGCCACCGGTAGGCCACGTTTGCGCACCGCCTCGACGAGTTGGATCGACTGCGACTCCGGCACCACCGGATCGTCCGAGCCCTGCAGGACGAGTATCGGGCTGCGCAATCGGTCGAGGTTGTTGATGGGGGACCGCGTCCGGTAGAGCTTCTCCTCGGCCGGATACCGGCCGACCAGCGACTCCAGGTATCGCGACTCGAACTTGTGGGTGTCCAGTAGCGCGGTCAGGTCGACCACCCCGTAGCGGATGATCGCGGCCGCGAAGCGGTCGCTGCTGGTCAGGGCCCGCAGCGCGGTGAAGCCGCCGGAGCTGCCGCCGGCGATGGCGAGTCGGCCGGGGTCGGCCAAACCGGCATCGATGGCAGCCTCGGCGGCGTCGATGCAGTCGTCCACGTCCGCGACGCCCCACAGCCCCTTCAGCCGGTCTCGCCAGCGCCGCCCGAAGCCCGCCGACCCCGAGTAGTTGACGTCGAGCACCGCGAACCCGCGCGAGGTCCAAAACTGGACGGTGGCGTTGTACGCGTTGGTCGTCATCGCGGTCGGACCGCCGTGCACCCGCATCAGGGCGGGTGGACGCGTCCCGCCCGGCGCGCGGAAGGACGCGTTGGTGGGCGGGTAGTACCAGGCCTGCACCGGCCCGTGGCGGCCCTGGAAGACCAGCGATCTTGCTACCGAGCAGAAGCCCCGGTCCGGGTTTTCGCCGACGGTCCGCAAGACCTCCAGCGTCCCGTCGGACTCGACGCGAACCAGCCCCCGATTGTCGGCGGGACGATCGACGATCGCGTAGCCGACCCCCAGCGCGCTGGCCACCGAGTCCACCGCCGCCACGCCGGCGAGCCGCCGGGTGGGCGCCCCGACCCGAGACACGATCGCCAGGTGGCACAGGCCCTCGTCAAGACGCCAGCCCAAGATCTGTTTGCCGTCCAGGTCGGCATGGGCGTGGTTGCCCAGCACGAACATCGGCAGGTCGAAGTCGGCCTGGTCGCAGTGCAGCGCCCGCACCCCGCGACCGTCCCACTCGGCCAACTGGTAATAGCCGCTGACATCCGAGGTGTACACCAATGTTCCGGCCGCCGACCAGCGTGGATGGTGCACCGCCACACCATCCACCCAGGCACCGGATCGCCCGGCCACCAATTGCACATCGGCGACGCTCCACTCCTGGGTGTCCAACCGACCGACCTTCAACAAAGTGGAGTCCCACGGCATCGCCGGATGCCACCACTCCAGCCACGCCAGCCTGCCGTCGTCCGACAGCGTCGGGTTGGCGTAGAAGTCGGCGCCCCGGCGCAGCACCACTTCTCGTCCGGCACCGTCGGTGCCGGGCCAGCCGAGCCCGACCAACGTGGTTTCAGCCTCGCCGTTCACGCGGTGGTCCTCCCGAACTGCCAAGACCATCGGAACCTTCGGGTGGACGCGCAGATCGCCGTAGCGCACCAGCGGATCACCCGAGGTCAGGGCGCGGATCGTGCCATCGGGAGAACGCAGCTTGACCGTGTGATCGGAGTCGTCGCAGTAGACCAGCACCCCATCGCGGACGTGGAAGGCACCACCGCCGTACTCGTTGACGCGGCTGCGCACGTTCGTCGCAGCAGGGGTGACCTCGCTGACCAGCCCTTCGCGCATCGCCATCACGGTGGCGCGACCGTCTTGGTCGGGGAGCGTCTCCAACCACCACAGGTCGGCGCCGTCACCGATCAGGCTCGACATGGACGCCCCGGCGGCGACGACGTCATCAAGCTTGATCGGGGAGACCCACGATCCGTACGGAGCGGTTCGGGTCTGTTCGGTGCTCATGTCACGAAGGTACCGCCCCGGGAGGAAGGGAGTCCGCATCTCGGCTCGCCGCAGAGCTGGCACAACTGTGCGAACTGCGGCACAATCGCAGGCAGAAAACAAAGCCATTCGGCATTTCGTACCCGGTTGCAGGGGAAGGCACACCTGGAGCGAGAGGAGCCGAGATGGGAACCATGTCGCGTGGAGTCGTCTTCGTGCACTCAACGCCAGCCGCGCTGTGTCCGCATATCGAGTGGGGGATGGGCGCGGTGTTGGGCGTCCCGGTTCACTTGGGCTGGACGCCGCAGCCGGCCGAGCGTGGTTGCCTGCGGGCCGAGTACTCCTGGACCGGACCTGTGGGCGCCTCCGCGACGTTGGCCAGCGCGCTGCGCACCTGCCAGCGGGTGCGTTTCGAGGTGACCGAGGACGCCGGCCCCGCCGACCAGGGCCAGCGCTATGCGTTCACCCCAGATCTGGGCATCTTCCATGCCACCACCGGTCCCCACGGAGATATTCAGGTCAGCGAAGATCGGCTGCGTACCGCGATGACTGCCGCGTCCGCGGGCGGCATCAGTCTCACCGAGGCCTTGGCCGAACTGCTGGGCGAGCCCTGGGACGCCGAACTTGAGGTCTTCCGCTACGCCGGCGAAGACGCTCCGGTGCGCTGGCTGCACCGCGTGGGCTGAGGCGGCAGACCAGGCACCGCCGTTTGGGGCGGTGGTGGCCGGGACGGCTAAGGTGGCTGATGTGATTCCCGCTCTGGCAGGCCTTGGCCTGGTGATCTGCGCCGTCCTCGTCTGGTCCGGGGTTGCCAAGGTGCGACAGCCCGACGCCATGGCCTCCGCGATGCGCGACCTGCGGGTCCCGGGCGCGCTGGCCAGCAGACCGATGCAACTCGCCGTTCCATGGGTCGAGATCGGGTTGGCGGTGCTGCTGCTCGTGACAGGGGGCATCTGGCAGTCCTTGGTCTGGATCGCGACGCTCCTGCTCTTCGTTTCCTACCTGGTGCTGATCGCGACCGCCCTGGGACGCCAGGAGCACGTCAGCTGCAATTGCTTCGGCGTGGCCTCCAGCGCATCGGTGGATCGCGGGACGCTGGTGCGCAACGTGCTGCTGGTCGTGGCCGCGGCGATCGGGCTGGTCGGCTCGCTGTTCAACGCTTCGCCGCTGGTGGTGACGCTGTTCCGCCAGGATTGGCGTGGCTGGCTCGGGTTGGCGGCCCTCGCCGTGGTCGGCGGACTGGCTTGGCTGTTGTCGCGGGAGGGACGGGAAGGGATCGC
>CALMKG010000455.1 GCA_937867175.1 uncultured Propionibacterium sp.
CTATCTCGCCGCTCTCGGTGCCCAGCCGCACACCGTGCAGACCAGGGTAGTCGGACTCGGGTTTCGGGCGGGTCACCGGGACATCGAGCCGCATCTCGAGCCAAGCGGCCAGTAGTTCGCTGGGCGAAGAATCGGGTGGGCCGATCACCGTAGCGGAGGTGACGGTGCTGTGCACCTGGTCCACCGCAGCGACCAGCATCGCGCGCCACCGAGTGAGCCGCGTCCACGCCAGATCGGTGGTGCCCGGATTGTGGTCGGCCGCTATCCGGTACACCGCCGCAACCGGATCGGCATCCGTGCTGGAGTCGACGATCAAGCGATTGGTCAACGCGCGCAGGTCTCTGTTGGTGAGGCTAGCTGGAGCCTTGCTCGGCCACCAGATCACCACCGGGAGTTCTGGCAGCAGCAGCGGCAGCAGCACCGATTCGGCGTGCGCGTCCACATCTCCGGAGAACTCCAGCGTGATCATCTCCGAGGCGGACGTCGAAGGCTGCAACTCAGCGTTCAAGCCCGCCTCGTTGTTGAGCCCTCGGATCGCAATCAGCATCCGCGAGGGGTGCAGTGCGGCGGCATCCAAGGCCTCTGCCATCGCCCGCTGAGCGTCTTGGGCGGGAGTGTTGACCACGAGGGTGAGGACCTGGCCGGATGGGGTCTGGCCCTCCTTGCGTAACCGGAGCAGGGTCTCGTTGATCTGCCGGGCGTCGGTGTTTTCGAGCCTGATGGTCATCTGCCCTCCTAGGGACGTCGCCAGGCAAACCCGTCACGGGCCAGCATCTCATCGGAGCACTTGGGGCCCCACGTTCCTGCTTGGTACTGCTCAGGCTGCCCGGCGGCCGCCCACCTGTCCAGCACGGGGTCAAGGATCTCCCAGGACAACTCGACCTCTCGCTGCTGCGGGAACAGCGGCGGGTCGCCGAGCAGCATGTCGAGGATCAACCGCTCATAGGCCTCTGGACTGGTCTCAGTGAATGAGCCGGTATAGGAGAAGTCCATGCTGACCTGGCGGATCTCCATCTGGGTGGCGGGTATCTTGGCGCCGAAGTTCATCCCGATACCCTCGTTGGGCTGGATGCGCAGCACCAGCGCGTTCACGCCGAGTTCTTCAATGGCGGGCTGGTTGAACGGCATGTGCGGGGTGCGCCGGAAGTTCAGGGCGATCTCGGTGATGCGTCGCGGCGCGCGCTTGGCGGTGCGCAGGTAGAACGGGACGCCAGCCCAGCGTCGCGAGTCGATGTCGACGCGGATCGCTGCGTAGGTTTCGGTGGCGGACGCCGGATCGATGCCGTCCTCGTCGAGGAAGCCCTTGACCAGCCGACCACCCTGCCAGCCGGAGGCGTACTGGCCGTTCGCGGTGTGCCGGCGCAGATCGCTGGGCACGGAGGCGGCTTCAAGCACCTTTTCCTTCTCACGGCGCAAGGCGTGGTGACTGAGGTTGTTCGGTTCCTCCATGGCGGTCAGCGCCATCAGTTGGAAGAGGTGATTCTGGATGACGTCGCGGGCGGCACCGACGCCGTCGTAGTAGCCCGCGCGACCGCCGATACCGATGTCCTCGGCCATGGTGATTTGCACGTGGCTCACGAAGTTACGGTTCCACAATGGCTCGTACATCATGTTGGCGAACCGGAACGCCAACATATTCTGCACAGTCTCTTTGCCGAGGTAGTGGTCGATCCGGAAGACCGACTCAGGCGGGAACGCGGCGGAGACCACGCGATTCAGATCTTGCGAACTCGCCAGGTCATTGCCGAACGGCTTCTCAATGATGGCTCGTTTCCAGCCGCCCGACTGGTCGGTCAGCCCATGGGCATCCAACTGCTCAATGACCTGTTCGAAGTTCTTCGGCGGGATCGACAGGTAGAAGGCGTGGTTGCCGCCGGTGCCGTGGTCACGATCGAAACGATCGAGGGTGTTCTTGAGCCGGTCGAACGCGGCCGGCTCATTGAAGCTACCCGACACGAAGTCGACACCGCCGGACAGCTGCCGCCAGACTTCAGGGAGGAACGGCGTCCGGGCGTATTCCCGGACGCTGTCCTCAATGTGTCGAAGGAACTGCTCGTTGGTCCAATCACGGCGCGCGAACCCCACCAGACCGAATCCGGGCGGCAGCGCGCCGTGGTTGGCCAAGTCGTAGATCGCCGGCAGCAGCTTCTTGCGCGCCAAGTCACCTGTGACTCCGAAGAGCACCAGGACGCTTGGTCCCGCGATTCTGGGTAGCCGACGGTCCTCTTGGTCGCGAAGCGGATTGGTCCACGAATCGTTCACATTCGACCTCCGTAGTGAGGGTCAGGCCTTCGCCAGCGCCGAGGTGACGCCGTCCACCAGTTCGCCCCACGAAACCACGAACTTGTCCACACCCTCGGATTCCAGAGTGACGTAGACCTGATCGAAGTTGATGCCGACTGCGGCAAGGTCAGCCATCACCTGGGAGGCCTGGTCGTAGTTGCCGGTGATGGTGTCGCCCGCCACCACGCCGTGGTCTGCGAAGGCGTCCATGGTCTTGCCAGGCATCGTGTTCACGCAAGGACGCGCCACCAACTGCGCAACATACATGGTGTCGTCGTATTCGGGGTTCTTCACGCCGGTGCTGGCCCACAGCGGACGCTGCAGGTTGGCGCCCTTGACCTCCAGAGCCTTGAAGCGGTCGGAGCCGAAGACCTTCTCGTACGCCTGGAAGGCGAGCTGGGCGTTCGCGATGGCCGCCTTACCGAGCAAGGCGAGCGCCTCGTCAGTGCCGAGAGCCTTCAGCTGAGCGTCCACCTCGCTGTCAACCCGGCTGACGAAGAAGGACGCCACCGAGTGGATCTTGGACAGGTCGAGACCGGCGGCAGCGGCATCCTCCAGGCCGGACAGGTAGGCGTCCATGACCTCTTCGTAGCGCTCGATGGAGAAGATCAGGGTGACGTTGACGCTGATGCCCTTGGCAATGGTGGCGCGGATGGCTGACAGTCCGGGCTTCGTCGCCGGAATCTTGATCAGGACGTTCGGCTTGCCCACCATCGAATACAACTGCTCGGCCTGGTCAATGGTCGCCTGGGTCTCCATCGCCAGAGTCGGGGCGACCTCGATCGAGACGCGGCCGTCGTAGCCAGCGGTACCGGCGTAGATACCGGCGAACACGTCACAGGCAGCAGCGACATCGCGGCTCATCAGATCGCGGATCGCGGCCTCCACGTCGACACCCTGGGCTTTGAGCGCGGCCAGCTCGGCGCCGTATTGGGACAGGTCTTGGAAGGCGGCAGCGAAAATGGTCGGATTGGTGGTGACACCGCTGACCGACTTCTCGTCGATCAGCGTCTGCAATTCACCAGACTGGATCTTCTTGCGGGACAGATCATCCAGCCAGATCGAGACGCCGGCGTCATGGAGTGCCTGGAGGTTCGGGTTCATGTTTCTCCCTCAAGTGGACGGTGCAGCGCTGTCAGCCTATCGGCCCCCCCCAACCAGCGGGAGTCGGTTCCAGCGATCCCTCACCCTACCGGCTGGCCGGAAACCACGGCGGCGTACAGCTCGTCGAGCAGGAGCTGCCGGGCGTCGTAGAACTTGGCATTGACCGGGTCAGGACGCAACGGCTCCCCGGTCTGGACCTCGGCGCGTGGCACGTCGGGGGCCAGCACATCGAGGGCGATGTAGGCGTTGCCCTGCAAAGTGGAGCGCTTGATGGTCACCGGGGTCAACCCGAGGGTGAGGCCGTCCGCCAGCACGGTCAGCAATCCCGGGGCCTCACTGGCGACCCGACCCCCGACCCGGGCGCCGGTGATGTCCGGTTTGAGTAACAGAAGTTGGTCTGTGATGCGCTGGAACGACCACACAATGCCCTCGAGTACCCCGCGGTACAGCTCCAATGCCGAGGTTGAGAAGTCGACCCGGTGCAGGGTGGCTCGCGCGGTGCCGACCCAACCGGTGGACCGCTCGCCGGTGAAGAAAGGCAGCACCAGCGGGGTGATCCTGCTGGGAGGCTCATGCAATTGCGCGGCCACGGTGTCTTCGTCGGGTAGGTTCAGCTCCCGCATCAGCCACGCGGTAGCTCGTCCGACGTCATTGACCGCCCCGCCTACCAAGCTGTGCTCGGCGTCCACCCGGTAACTCCACAGTCCACCGGGCAACTCCAGCCCTGCACCACCGATCGGATCATCGACCAGCAGCCGCATCGCGCCGGAGGTCGACAGCGAGATCACCAGGCTCCCCGAGCCGGCGCCCACGCCTCGGGTGGCTGCGTAGCCATCGCCGATCGGGGGGAACCAATGCGCCTTGCGCAGCCCCGGCCAGAGCCGGCGTGCGATCGATCCCGGGGCGGGTCGCAGCCCCTGATCAGGGTCGGCGACGGGGGACAATTTGGCCTCGCCCAGTCCGCTGAGTGCCAGCACCCGATCGTCCCATTGGCCCGTGCGTCGGTTCAACAGTCCTGACCAGGCGGCCGTCGAGGTGCCTGCGGCGGTGTCGCCGAGAAGTCGCAGTTGCACGTACTCTCCGAGCGACATCCACCGGGCGACCGCCTGCCATTGCTGCGGTAAGTCGCGGGCCAGCCAGCGCAGCCTGGCCGGCAGGTAGCTGGCGTGGAAGCGGCACCCGGTGCGCGCCTGGATCTCGTCCTCGTCGACCTCGGCACGCAGCCCGGCCACTTCGTCGGCGCACCGGTTGTCGTTGTAGTTGAAGCAGGGGGTGATGGCTGCGCCGCTGGCGTCCACCCCCACCAGTGAGGACGCGAAGGTGTCCAACGCCACCCCGGCGATCGGCAGATCGCCGGCAAGGTCGACCAGTTCGGTGATCAGCCCGGTGACCTCGTCGACGACCTGGTCGGGGTCGATGATCGAGGTGCCGTCCGCAGCGGTGGTGAAGGCGTGCAGGGTCTTCGATCTCGGCCGTATCGGACGAGCGGTCGCGTCGAACAGCGATCCACGGCTGGCGGTCGAGCCGACGTCGAGCGCCAACACCAAGGGTGGCGTCACGCGGACTAGCCCGATTGCGAAGGTCTTGCTGGCCATGCCCGAGCCTAAACTCTCGGCTTGGCGCCATGGGCCACAATGGGCACATGGCCAGCGAATCAACTCCGGCGCGTCCAGCGGGTGACACCGCTGTGGACGAGCGGTTGGTCGAACAGACCAAGACCGTACAGCCGTGGGTCACGATCGTCTGGGACGATCCGGTCAACCTGATGAGCTATGTCACCCACGTCTTCAGCACCTATTTCAACTACTCACATGACCGTGCTGAGCGCCTGATGATGCAGGTGCATATGGAGGGCAAGGCGATCGTGAGTTCCGGTGGACGAGAATCGATGGAGTGTGACGTGCAAGCGATGCACAGCTACGGATTGTGGGCGACGCTGGATCGAGCCGATTGATGCGGGCCTTTCGCCGGAGACGGGGGGAGCTCTGCTGCGAGTTCGAGGACACCGAACTCGACCTGCTGGGGGGCCTCCTCAGTCAGCTGATCGAACTCCTGCTGGACGACCTGCCGGGCCCCAACGGGCCAGGCACCCAGCGACTGCCTCCGGTGGGGGCCACCGACGACGTCTTCGCCCAATTGGAGCGCGAGATGAACGCCTACGGCGACGGCATCTTCGACGACGAACCGAGCCTCGACCCGGTACTGCACAGGCTCTTCCCTGACCCGTATCCCGATGACCCGGCGGCAAGCCATGATTTTCACCGCTTCACCCGTGCCGCGCAACTGGACGACAAGGTGGGCGCCGCCCGAGCCATGCTCGCCGACCTGCGCTCGGTCCGCGACGGGGGTTACTGCGCGGTCCCCGAGCAACACACGATGGCCTGGTTGAAGACACTCACCAACGTGCGGCTGGCCCTGGCGGTCAGGATGGACCTCTCCGACGCCGAGGACTCCGAGCGCATCGCTGAGCTTCCGGACGACGACCCGCGCAGTTGGGTGTTCTCGATCTACGAGTGGCTCGGCTGGATCCAGGAGTCGCTGCTGGCGACCCAGGATTAGAGTTGTCCGGGTGACCAGTGCTGCCGCGCAGTTGCCGATCGGCATCTTCGACTCCGGGTTTGGGGGGTTGACTGTCGCTCGGGCCATCGTCGACCTGTTGCCCCATGAGGAGATCATCTATCTCGGCGACACTGCCCGTACCCCCTACGGGCCCCGCCCGATCGCCGAGGTGCGCGAGTACACGCTGCAGTGCCTGGACTGGTTGGTCGAACAGGGTGTCAAAATTCTGGTGATCGCCTGCAACACCGGTTCATCCGCGGCCCTGCGCGACGCCCGGGAGCGGTATGACGTCCCGATCGTCGAGGTGATCCTGCCGGCAGCGCGCAAGGCCGCCGCCACCAGCCGTGACCGGCAGGTCGGGGTGATCTGCACACAGGCCACCGCCACTTCACGTAGCTACAACGACGCCTTGGTGGCGTCCCCGGTGCGCCTGGTGACCCAGGTCTGCCCGCTGTTTGTGCCGTTCGTGGAGGAGGGCATCACCACCGGTGACGCACTGATGGCCGTCGCGGAGGAGTACCTGACCCCGTTGAAGGAGCAGCAGGTCGACACCCTGATCCTCGGCTGCACGCACTACCCGCTGCTGTCGGGTGTGATCAGCTACATCATGGGCGACGAGGTCACCCTGGTCAGCAGCGCCGACGAGTGCGCACGAGCAACATTCGCGACGCTACAGCGGCGTGGTCTGTTGCGTGAAGGCGGACACCGTCCGGCTCGCCGGTTCGTCACCACCGGCGACCCGGCACGTTTCGAGGGCCTGGGCAGCCGGCTGATGGGTGGCTTTGTCAGCGGGGTTCAACAGGTGGGGCTGGATTGAGCTGTCAGGGGCTCGTCGCTCGGGTCCATCGAACGCCGGGGACGGGTCAGTGCGAAATCGGCAGGATCGAGTAGGCGTGGCGAATATGCTCCTCGATCAGGTCTGCGGCGTGCGCTGGTTCGCGATCGGTGATCGCCTCGAAGATGAGCCGGTGCTGGCGGACGAGGTCGCCCCGGAACGCCCCATGGTCGGGCAGCTTCAGGCTCGCCTCCCTGATGGGGACGGCCAAGGCCCGGCGTACTGCGGTCGTCAGCACGATCACCAACTGGTTGCCACCCAGTTCGGCGATTCCCACGTGGTAAGTGGTGTCGAGTTGGTTGAACTCGTCCAGGGGCAGCTGCGGGTCCTCCATCGAGTCGAGCAGTCCGCCCAGTTCGGCCAATTCATCGGAACTGGCATTCGCAGCAGCCAGTTCGACGTTCCAGCGCTCAAGCATGACGCGAGCCTCGACGACGTCGTCGATCGGGAACTGGGCCAGGGCTACATGCATCTGTAGGAGCTTGCCTAGTGCGGGAGAGTGCTCGCCGGCGATCCGGGTGCCCGAAGTCGGGCCCGTGCCGACCTGGGCGGTGATCAGGCCCTGTGCTTGCAGGGTTCGCAGCGCCTCACGGACCGCGGTGCGGCTCACGCCAAGTTGCAGGGCCAAGTCGCGTTCGGGCGTCAGAACCGACCCTACGACCAGTTGGCCGGATAGGATCTGCTGCTC
>CALMKG010000456.1 GCA_937867175.1 uncultured Propionibacterium sp.
CGACGGCGATCGACCAGGCCCTCCACATCGCGCCGGCGCTTGCCGTGGAGACGGTGACCGGGAAAGCGGAGCGCGGCGTAAACGTACCGTTCGCGTCCCAAGAGGAGGCCAGAGAGGCGGAGGCTGCAATCCGTGCCGCGCTCACAACAGCCGGACACGCAGGCGTCTCGACGTGGCTGTGGCGCACCGCTAGCAAGGGCGTTCCCGCCACACCCGCGGGCCGGGCGGCCGGCATCGAGCTGCGCCTCGCGCCGACGCGGTAGCCCGCTGGCCTACGGGCCGATCAGCGGCCGAGCGGGGAACCTCGCCTCCGGCAGGGCGTCGGCGCCCCCACGGCAGTCGGTCCCAGAAGGGCGCCCAGGCCGAGCGCAACTGGCGCGGTCGGCGTCCGGATCACCGCCCCCGTGCCTGCGCGCGTCCGAGGATGGACTTAGGAGCCGACCCTTGTTGTCGTGATGCCGTTCCCGTCCTGGTGAGGCACGGCGCGTGCCACGATGCACCCGTGGGATTGTTCAAACGCAGCGACACCGTACGGGCCAAGAAGATCGGTGCTCACGCCCGGTACGTCGGCGAAGACATCCAACGGGTCGACCTCAAGATCACCAGCACCGACGGCGAGACCGCCACCGTCGATCTCAGCCTCGACCAGACGCGGCAACTCGTCATCGACCTGACCAACGCCTACGGCGCATGCCGGCCATCGCTGCTCGACCAGAAGCAGATCGACCGAATCACCTCCTTCTTCGGGATGCGCTGATGACCCGCTACGAGTACGACGTGGAGGCCAGCGAGGCCTGGCACATGGACGTCGTGCACGAAGTGCCGGACG
Source organism: uncultured Propionibacterium sp. (assembly GCA_937867175.1). Taxonomy (GTDB): domain Bacteria; phylum Actinomycetota; class Actinomycetes; order Propionibacteriales; family Propionibacteriaceae; genus Brooklawnia. The sequence goes on from CALMKG010000456.1 coordinate 830, forward strand.
ACGGTCCCGTGCCCGTGGCGAGGTGGGTCGATGCCACGCGGCGGCTCAACGCGAACAACGACCCTCTGGCCCGCAAACTCATCGACCTCCACCGAGACTGCGGGACCGGCACCGGATTACGTGACGCCGGCGCCGACGACCACGACCCGGGCAGCCACCGCCGGAGCTGGGGTTGCGAGACGACCGCGATGATCGCGGAACACTTCGGGACCGACTACTCCCGAGATTCGTGACCGCAGCGATGGACGTCAGCACTGATCCGCGCACGCGGGAAGCCTGGGAAGCCTCCACGCGGGCTGCGTCTCTCGCGCTGCCGGACTCACGAGTGTGGCGCCGCCTACTGGCCGAGCTCGACGCGAACGACCTCGTGCTGTACCTGGACGTCTTCACCGACGGAGCTCGGGATGTGTTCGTCGCCGTCACCTCCGGGCGCCTGCTGTCGTGGACCGTGCTGAGCGATCGGTTTCGCAGAATGGTGCGTCGCAGTGCCCAAGTCACCGAGCACACCCGCACGGTGAAAGGCGTGCTGCGCCTGTCCGACGGCAGCTCCTCGACGCCCCTGCGCCTGGTCGGCCGGCCCGAGCAACGCACGGCCCTGCTCAAAGCACTGCGGCTTCCTGCGGACGCCCGGCCGGTCCGTGCCGTCGTGCTCGACTTGAGCACTTCACCTAAGACCAAGGCCGCGTACGCAGCCAGTCCCCTGCCACCGCCGGCGACCGGACCAGTCGCCGACGCTGTGCTCGGCTCGCTCGGGTCCGCCAAGGCGCAGTGCCTGGTCCAAGCCACCCAGCTCAGCCTGCATCCCTCGCTACCCGGCGGCGAGGTCATCGTCGTCGGCACCGGAACGAAGATCACGTTCGTTGCTGTCGGCGCCGATGCGAAGTCCCGGCCGACCATGGGCGTTGGCCGGGGGTCGCTGGGCTGGGACCTGCGCGGCACCGAGCTCACCTTGTTCCACAACCAGCCAGTCCGCTCGACCGTCGCTCGGCTCCGCGGGGAGCCTCGCGCGCTCGAGGCAGTCGTCGACCTGGCGCGCCGGTGGGCAGAGCTCGATGCTGTCGTTGAAGGCCAACGAGCCGCCCAACAGCAGGTGCGCCGCGTCACCGCCGCCGACGGAGTACCCGCCGTCCCCGTGGTTCGGAGGACGGGCTTTCTGGGGCGCAAACGGGCCGCACCGATCGGCAGTTGGCAACAGGCCGAGGCCGCAGCCTGCGCGTGGCTGCGGCACATGGGATTCAACGACGCCAAGGTGACTCCAACCGGCAAGGACGCCGGCGTCGACGTCATCGCCCGCAAGGTCCTCGCCCAGGTCAAGTGGGAGGCCACCCCGGTCGGGCGGCCCAAACTGCAGCAGCTCCACGGCGCGGCTGCCCACGCACGCAAGAAGGGAGCGTTCTTCTCCCGGTCCGGCTACACCGCCGACGCCCGGGCCTGGGCCGAAACGGCCGGCATTGCCGCGTTCGTCCTGCTCGACGACGGCTCGCTCGCGCCCAGCACCTCGGCCGCGAAGAAGATGATGCGCTGATGGCACCACGAGTCGTCGCCGTCGACGTCGGGTCGGTACGGACCAACTTCGCCTGGGCAGGCCTCGATCTACCAGGGCGACGCCCGGTTGGCGAGGGCGGAACGCACCCCGAGGGCGCCGCCCTCGCCGTGCTAGAGGCCATCGACTCAGGCGTGCCGGTCGCGCTTGGCTTCGAGGCTCCGCTGATGGTTCCGGTCAGTCCCGTTGGACCCGTCGACGGCTGGAAGACACTGGGACAGGCCCGCCAGGGCGAGACCGCTGACGGTCGCTCGCGGCCGTGGTCTGCCGGCGCCGGCAGCGGCGCCCTGGCAACCGGGCTGGTGCAGATGGCGTGGGTGCTCGAGCGCGTCGGATCCGGGCGGCCCGCGTTGCGGTGCACCACCCGGCCGGAGCCGTGGCTGGCCGGGGATGCCGAGTTGTTCGTGTGGGAGGCGTTCGTTTCCGGGACCGGCAAGCCCGTCCCCGCGGGGATCACCCAGCACGCAGCGGACGCGGCCGCAGCTGCCGATACCTTCGCCGACCGCCTGGAGGAGGGCACCTTGAGCGCGTCCGACGTCGTGTGCGCACCATCGTCGTCGTTCAACCTCGCGGCCGCGGCCGCGGCGTACGCCGGTCTGACGATCGCCGGTAGCGAACTGCGTGACCAGGTTCAGGTCTACCGCACCCGCCCCGCCCTCCTGTAGCTCACCGCCGGCGGTCGAGGCCGCGCGCGGGGCCGCGCACGCTGGATCGCCGCCCATGGCACACCCTCGCCAAGGTCGCGTCGAGCACGCCGGCGCGAGCGTGCTGCGCCGTCAGTGGCACGAGGACGCCGCGGCCGCGGCGATGCCGACCACGATGTCGTGACCCAGCGATGGGTCGACGGCGACGTGGAGACCGAGGTCAGTGATCCTGCCGTCCTGCGGGTGCCAGTCGCGGTCCTCGCGAGTGCGACCCAGGAGTGGGTCAAGTGCGTCGATCGTGGGCTTCCACAGGTTCAGCCAGTTGCGCCGCGGGCCGACGACGAACGCCAGCTGCAGCCGGACGGCCCCGGTGGGAATCGCGGCGGCGTCGACGACCGCCGACCGGACCTGCTCCTTGTAAGCAGTTGTCGTCGCCGAGGCGGTGGTGCGGACCGTGTAGGTCGTGGTGCCGGGTCCCGCACTCTCGGCTGCGGGGGCGATGACGACACGTGAAGTGTCGGCGTGCCTCTTGGTGCACCACACCGACACCAGGTCCTCGTCGCGGAGCCGGGTGGCCAGCGGGAAGGCGTAGTTGTCCAGGTCAGCCATGTCGACCAGGTCGCGCCCGGCCGGCAGACCGACCTCGAGCAACAGCGACCAGGGGCCACCGGGTGCCAGGCGGTGCTTCACCAGCTGTGCGGTGTCGTCGAGGTACTCGCGCAGCCTGACCTGGTCAGGGTCAGTCGACTTGTTCCAGCTGGCCAGCCGCGGCGCCTTCCGGAGCACAACACCCTCATCGCCAGGCCGGCGGTACCACCGCGGGATCATCACCCGCGGTGCACCGCGCCGGTCTGGTCCACCCACCAGACCTCGATCTGCGCCGCGGCCAGCGAGCCGGCCGTCTCGGCGGGCAGGTCGCGGTAGCGGGGGAAGTCCGGCAGGGCGATGACGCTGCCCCACGCCGGCTCCTTCCCGCGCAGCCGCATCGCGGCCAGCACAGCTTGGGAGTACCAATGGCCGGCCTGGGTGCTCGGGCTGGTGCGCTTCGCCTCGCCGGCGCGCGCCGGGTCGGCGTAGTTGCGGCTGGGGAACCCCTTGACCTCCACACCGACGGTCCGGCCGTCGCGGGAGGCGATCACGTCGATGCCGTGCTCCTTGGTCGCGGTGTTGGCCACCGAGAGGATGCGCCATCCCTCGGCCGCCAACGCCGTGACCAGGGCGGCCTGGACGTTGGCCTCGGTGTGCCACTCCCCTCCGAGCTCAAGCCCGGTGGCAGCGGGCCCGGCGGCGGCCGCGGCCGGCGCTGCGGGCGCGGTCGGTGGCGTCCTCCGCGGCTCGACGTTGCCGGCGACCTCGAACCCCAATGCCGCCAGGTGCCGGCGAGCGGTGTGGGAGATGAACTCAGACCGCGGGATCCCCGTGGCCACCTCGAAGGCCTGGATCGCGGGATACCAGGTGTCGTTGATCCTCACCGCGTGCTTGCGGATCGCGTCGGGAGCCACGTCGGTCAGACGGATCTCTACGTCCTCACGCGCAAGCTCGTAGCGCTGGCCGTTCAGCGTGAACTGAATCGTCCCACGGCCCTGACTGGTCATGGCCAGAAACTACGGCACTCGGCCGACACAAGGAGGCGAATGAGGCGGCCTGCTGGCGGTGGTCGTCGGTGGTTCAGCGGCGGCCTTACCGGGCGATACTCTTCACAGTATGTCGAACATACGTTCGACCGCCGCGAGGGGGATGGCGGTCGAGACGACCGCGTCGTTCCCCAACCCTGCCCAGGACTACTTCGAGGGCCAGATCTCGCTCGACCGGCACCTGGTTCGACGGCCGACCTCGACCTTCGTGCTGCGAGTCAGCTCGGACGCACTGGCCAGCATGGGCATCCGAGCCGGCGACGAGCTCCTGGTCGACCGCGCCCTCTGCCCCGCGCCCGGACGCGTTCTCGTGGTGCTCCTCGACGACGAACGTCGCCTCGGCCGCTTCGACGTCGTCGACGGCGTCGCTGTGCTGGCCACCGACCTCGAGCGGATCCCACTCACCTCCGACGTCGAACCCTGGGGGGTCGCAACCGTGCTCCTGCATCACCTCCCCCTCGGCCCCGCCGGGGAACGCGAACGCCGCAACGTCGCGAGGTAGTAGCCGATGACTCGCTACACCTGGGGCACCGCCAACACATCCCCACCACTCGCCCTTGTCGACGTCCGCTCGATGTTCGTCTCCGTCGAGCGCGTCCTCGACCCGACGCTGCGCGAGCGCGCCGTCATCGTGCTGTCCAACAACGACGGCTGCGCCGTGGCCAGGTCCGACGAGGCCAAAGCCCTCGGGGTCCAGATGGGTGACCCGTGGTTCCAACTCCGCCACAAGCCCCACCTGGCCGACCTGGTCGCCAAGTCGAGCAACTACGAGGAGTACGGCGCCTTCTCCAGCAGGTTCCACGAGACCGTCGCCACCATCTCGGCCACCACCGAGACCTACTCGGTCGACGAGGCCTTCGTCGGGCTCCCCCGCGCGGACCCGGCCGCGACCGCAGACACCCTCCAGGCCCGCGTACGCCAGTGGACCGGCCTGCCCACCGCCGCCGGCATCGGGCCGACCAAAACGCTGGCCAAGGTCGCCCAACGACACGCCAAAGCGATCGGACAGCCGCTCGTCGATCTCACCGCCTGGTCCCCTCATGACGTCGGTGACCTCCTCGCGACCACCCCGGTCTCGGAGGTTTGGGGCATCGGCCCGCGTCTCACCGCCGGCCTTGCCGGGCTCGGCATCCGCACCGCGGCCGATCTCGCCTTGGCTGACGCCGGTGTCCTGCGACGCCGCTGGTCGGTCGTCCTCGAGCGCACCGCGCGCGAGGTCGCCGGCGTGCCCTGCATGCCCGTCGGGTTCACCCCCAAGGACCGCCAGCAGCTGATGTACTCCCGCATGCTCGGCGCCACGGTGAGCACCTCGGCCGAGATGCGAAGCGTGCTGGCACAGTACGCAGCCGCCGCCGCCCGACGTCTCCGCGCCCACGGTCTCGACACCGCGCTCATGCAGGTCTGGATCAGCAGCAGCCGATTCCGCGACGACATCGCCCACCACTCGGCCGCCGTCGCCTTCGACCCCCCAACCAGCGACCCGCTCAGGCTCATCACCAGCGCCCGCGCGGTCCTCCCGAAGATGCGCGAAGGCTGGCCCTACAACCGCGCCGGGATCCTTCTCACCGGCCTGTCGCCCGCCGGCGCCACCCCGCAACTGTGGCCCGGCGAGACGCCGTCTCGACTCCGGCTGGCTGTCGCCGTCGACGAGCTCGCGGGGCGGTATGGCCGCGGGGCAGTTGGCTGGGGGCCGACCGGGCTGCGCGACCGGCGGCGATGGGACATGCGTCGTGAACGGCTCTCCCCCGCCGGTACAACCAGCTGGACCCAGCTCCTCACCGTCCGCTGAGGAACAGTTGGCCATCTCGGCGGGTCCCCTGACCTCGCCGCCGGATCTGGCCGTCAGGAATCCCACGCGTCGGGAGCCTCGAGTTTGGCGAACCCGAACTCACTGGAGGCGCCCAGTTCGGCGCGTCGAATCACGTGGTTCACCGCGCCCTTGGTCACTCCGAGCAGCTGCGCGATGGTCAGCAGTTGAATCTTGCGGTGCGTGGCCAGGTGGAGCACCGCCGCCCCCCGCAGTGCGGCGTTGCTCTGGGTCAGTTGAGCCAGATGCTCATGGAGTGCGCTTGTCAACTGGGCGACGCCCTCGGGGCCGCCGTAGCGAACGGACCAGCCCGGCGCCGCCTCCGCCGCGGCCGCAAGGAAGGTGGCCGGGTCGCGAAGGACCTCCGCCACCACCTCGGCGGATGCGGCGGTTACGTCGGCGGGCTGCATGGAGCCGACTGTAACGACGTCAGGCTTCATCGGCTGGACCGAACCGTGTAGTCGGGCCGAGAGCAGCGATCGCA
>CALMKG010000457.1 GCA_937867175.1 uncultured Propionibacterium sp.
CGTGTCGCCGGGGGAGGGCTCAGGACGCTCCAGTTGGTGCGGTCAATAGATCGTGAGCGAGTGTCTTGACCTGGGCAGCGTCGTCCATGTCCATGCGCACCGAGACCTCGCGGGTCAGGTAGTCGGTGAGTCCGTTGGCGCCACCGATCGTTCTCGCATCGGAGACAAGTCGCAGCTCGAAGCCGTGGGCAGTGATCTGATCGGCCAGTCCATCCCACAGGCCCTCGGGAGCCTGGCCTTGCAGCAGCGTCGGCCGAGGCGGCTCGGGGATCGGTTCGCCGTCGGTCTGATAGACGTCCCAGACGTGAGCGGGCTTGAGGCCGACCAGCTTCGACCGGACTGCCTCCCCGGGGCTCGGCTTCTCGCCTCGGGCCAGACGCCTCCACGACTCGGGCTCTGCAGGGGTTCGGGAGGCAAACCGTGCCGTGACGGGGGCGAGGATCGCGTACCCGGACTGTCCCTTCATCACCGCGCGGTTGAGACTTTGCCACTGGCGGAAGCCGGCGACGTAGGTCGGCATCGGGTCGGGCACCCGGCCTTCTTGGAAGGCGGCGTAGTGCTGGACCGCGATTAGCATCGTGTTCCCGAAGCTGCGTCCGCGGAACTTCGCAGCGAACTCCAGCGCACGCTTCCAATCCTCGCCGCTCACTAGCGCTCCCACTGACTCGGTGAGCTTCTGCTGGAGTGCTTGGAGCTTCTCCTCGCGAGCCGCGAGGTTCCGGGCCTGTGGTCGCATCGCCGATCCTCCTGACAGTGGTTGTCGGGGGACAGGTGTGCAGGCAGCGTTCTTCTAACGCCCGGGCCGCCGTCGCGGGCGTAGATGTCGCTAGGCGAAGGACGGAGACGAGGGCCAGGTGCGGCGGAGGCGCTCCCAGAGCCCGGAGTTGGCCGTCGGCTCAAGGTCGCCCAGGAATCCCAACGGCCCGCGCGTGGTCACACACTCAGGTGTTGGGGCATTCCGGAAGACGACTCTCATGCGGCGCACGGAGTCACGACCGGTAGTTCATCGCGATCATCATGCCCGCTTCGGCGTGGTAGATGTTGTGGCAGTGCACCATCCAGCTGCCGGGGTTGTCGGCGTCGAGGTCCAGGGCGGTGGATCGCATCGGGGGCACGAGCACGGTGTCCTTCCGGAGTCCGCTGGGCAGGGCGAAGGTGTGGCCGTGGACGTGCATGGGGTGGGTCATGGCCGTCATGTTCATGATCGAGAGGCGGACCCGCTGGCCCTGGTCGATGGGTAGGGGGTCGTTCTTGCCGTAGGGGGCGCCGTTGATGCCCCAGGCGTAGGGGGACATCTGCCCGTTGAGGTGGAGCCCCAAGTCTGTGTCGACAGCCCTGGACGGCAGGAGCGTGGATTCGGCTGGTTCGAGGGTCGAGCCGAGAAGGATCGGGCCGTCGAGCTCGCCCGGGCGGACGTCGGAAGGGGGCCCCGCGCCGGCTCCGGTGCGGACGAGCGCGAGCGCCTGGCCGTCCTTGCCGAAGGGCTCGGCGACGAGGGGGAAGACGCCGTCGTCGAGGGTGACGGTGGCGTCATATCGCTCTCCCATGCCGAGGTAGAGTGCGCCGACCTCCCGCGGCTTGACGGCGTACCCGTCGGTGTGGGTGACGGTGAGCCGGTGCCCGCCGAGGGCGACGGCGAAGATTGTGTCCGAGGCGGCGTTGATGATCCTGATCCGGACCCTCTGTCCTGGCTTGGCGCGCAGGACGTCGGGGGACGCGGGGATGCGGCCGTTGATGAGGAAGTGGGGGTACTCGACGTCGCCGGCGTCGCCGAACGGCGCGGACCCGCCGCCCATCCCCATGCCGCCGTGATCCATGCCGCCCATGGAGCCCATCCCGTCCATGGACCCGCCGTTGCCGCTGCTGTCCCCGGTGAGGGCGGCGAGGACGTCGTCGGGGGTGGTGCCGGTGCCGTCGAGCCAGTCGTCGAGGACGACGATCCATTCGGCGTCGTAGTCGCCGGGCTCGTTGGGGTCGTCGACGATCAGGGGCCCGTAGAGGCCGCGGTCGAGCTGGACTCCGACGTGGGGGTGGAAGAAGTAGGTGCCGGGGTCGGGGACGGTGAACTCGTAGGTGTACGTCGCGCCGGCGGCGATCGGGTCCTGGGTGAGGCCGGGGACGCCGTCGGCGACGTTACGTAGCCGGATGCCGTGCCAGTGCACGGTGGTCTCGGTGGGGAGCTGGTTGTCGACGTGTATCCGCATCAGGTCACCAGCGGTGGCCCGCAGCAGCGGGCCCGGGAGGTTCTCTCCGTAGGCCCAGGTCCCGACCTCGACCCCGCCGAGGTCGAGGGTCACCGGGCGGGGGGTCAGCGTCTTCTCGACGACTCGCTGCCCGGGGCTCGGGGCGAGCGTCGGGGCGGCGGGGAACCCACCGGCGGTCCGGGTCGTGGCGGAGCCTGAGCAGGCAGCCAGGGTGCCGGTGGCGGCCACGGCGAGCCCTCCGGCCAGCAGGGATCGCCGGGAGAGGGCGCGGTGGCCGAGCGGAGGCGGGGTCACCGGCGTCGCTCCGCGGCGAGCACGGCCTTGCGGGCCTGGTACTCATCGGCGTCGATCTCGCCGCGGGCGAACCGCTCGTCGAGGATCCTGCCCGGGGCACCAGCGGAGCCGCCGGGGTCCTTCCGCGTGCTGCCACCAGAGCGCCGCACGACGGCCACGACCGCCGCGGCGACAAGGGCCCACAAGCCCACCATCATCAGGATCATGAGGACCCAGCCGCCCCACCCGGGGGAACCGTCGTAGTACCCATCCATCATCGTGGTCATCTCCTCGGTGTCCGCCGATCGCCCGCCGATCGACTCCGTTCTCATCTCCCAGACTGCGAGGCGGTCATGGTGGTTGCGTGGTCGGTTGACGAAGGTTCGATGAAGGTCTTTGGACCGTAGCCGGCGACGAGGGCTTCATCGGATCTTCATCCTTTCCGTGGGGGACCTTGATCGGGCCGCAGGACGATTGCGGGGAAAGAGACATGGACAGGTGGTTGCGATGAACGCGATGCAGCATCCGCGCTGGATGGTCGTCGCCGCGGGGGCGGTCCTGGCCGCGGTGTCGCTCGGTGCATCCACTTCGGTCGCGGTCTACGTGGCTGCGGTGTCCATTTGCCCCGTCATGATGGTGGTCATGATGGGCAGCCACACCAACAACGACGACCGCCAGGCCCCGCCACGGTCGAGCACGCGAGACGGCCACAGGCACGGCGCATGACCACCCCCATTCCAAGCCAGACGTCCACAGCCGCCCATGTTGGGTTCGGCGCGGGTCTGCGCGCCCTGGTGGTCGAGGACGAGACGCAGCTCGCCGAGCTGGTCGCGAGCTACTTGGAGCGCGACGGCTTCGAAGTCACCGTCACCGGCAACGGCGCCGAGGCGGTCGGTCTAGCGCGCCAGGTGGACCCGGACGTGATCCTGCTCGACCTCGGACTTCCCGGGTTGGACGGGGTGGAGGTCTGCCGGCAGGTGCGGACGTTCTCCGATGCCTACGTGGTCATGGTGACCGCACGCACCGACGAAGTCGACACGCTGATCGGCCTGTCGGTCGGCGCGGACGACTACGTCACCAAGCCGTTCAGCCCGCGGGAGGTGTTGGCCCGTATCCAGGCGATGCTGCGCCGTCCCCGTCCGCTTCATGAACCCAGTCAAAGGCCCGATGCCGCCGCTGCGCCACGGGAGCACCGCGTGTTCGGCGACCTGGTCGTGGACCCCCTCGGGCGGGACGTGTGGCTCAGCGGGGAGCCGGTCGCGCTGACCCGCACCGAGTTCGAGTTGTTGGCGACGCTGTCGGCCCAGCCACGCATGGCGTTCTCTCGCCGCCAGCTCATCGACGCGGTCTGGGACGAGGCGTGGGTCGGCGACGAGCACCTGGTCGACGTCCACATCGGGCATCTTCGCCGCAAGCTGGGGGACGACGCCATCACGGGCCGATACGTCCGCACCATCCGCGGTGTCGGGTATCGGATGGGGACCGGCCGGTGACCCCCGGTCCTCATCAGGGCGACGTCCGTCGAGGCTCCGGCTTCGCGGGTCGGCTGCTGCTGGCCCAAGCGCTGGTCCTCGGCGCGGGCGCCGCGACGACGTGGGCGGTCGCCACCGCAGTTGGACCGGCCATCTTTCACACCCACCTGCGCCGCGCGCAGGTGCCCCACACCGACGCCGAGGCACGCCACGTCGAGCAGGCGTTCAACTCGGCGCTACTGCTGTCGATCTCGGTGGCGGTGGTGACCTCGGTCGCGGCTGCGCTGCTGGTGTCCTGGTACTTCACCCGCCGCGTCCGTGGCTCGATCGCCGCGGTCAGCCAGGGCGCATCGGGGATCGCAGCGGGCCGGTACGACGCCCGCGTGCCCGACCCGGGTCTTGGGGCGGAGTTCACGACCCTCGCTGCCTCGTACAACCAGCTCGCCGAACGCCTCGGGGCCACCGAGACCACCCGCCGACGGCTGCTGTCCAACCTCGCCCACGAGCTGCGCACACCGTTGACGACGATCGACGCGCACGTGGAGGCCATCGAGGACGGTGTTCGCCAAGCCGATCACGACACCCTTGGGGTGATCCGCTCCAGCACCCGCAGGATCCGACGGCTGGCCGAGGACCTCAGCGCCCTCTCCCGGGCCGAAGAGGGCGGGCTCCCCCTCGACGTTCACGTCGTGACCGCCCGCTCGCTCGCCGAGGCGGGAATTGCCGCGGCCGCAGAGAGGTTCCGCGCCGCCGACGTCGAACTCACCCTTGCGGCCTCCACCGACGCCCGCGTGCAGGTAGACACCGAGCGCGTTGGCCAGGTCTTGGGCAACCTGCTCGACAATGCGCTGCGGCACACCCCGGCTGGCGGGCGCGTCACGGTGACGGTGGAGCGCGACGGTGCCGAGGTCACCATCGCCGTGGCTGACGACGGGGACGGCATCGCCGCCGAGCACCTCGACCATGTCTTCGAGCGCTTCTACCGCACTGACACCGCCCGTGACCGCGATCATGGCGGCTCAGGGATCGGGCTCAGCATCGCCCGCGCGCTGGTCGAGTCCCTCGACGGCAGCCTCACCGCTGCCAGCGACGGACCCGGCGCCGGCGCGATGTTCACCCTCCGCCTGCCCCTCGCGACCTGAGACGAGGAGACACCAGATGGACCAGCACCGGGAACAGCACGGTCACGCCCACCACCCCGGCCACAGCCCGGCCGAAGGCCAGACGGTCGTGCTGGAGCTGGCCGGGGTCTCGTGGTCCAGCAGCAAGGCCACCGCGGAGGCGGTCCTGGCTCGGCGGGACGGCGTCCTCGCGGTGGAGGCGAACCCGGTCGCCCAGACGGCGACGCTCACCTACGACCCATCCCGCACCAGCGTCGGCGAGCTCGCCGGCTGGGTCCGGGACTGTGGCTACCACTGCGCTGGCCAGTCCGTGCCACGGCACCTCTGCGACCCGCTCGCCGAGCCGCAACACCACGGCCACGTGCAGCCGGGGCACGAGGCTGGTCAGCACGCGAGCCACGGGTCCGGTGAGGCAACCGAGATGGCCGAGCACACCGGCCACGACGCGGGTGCCCCGGCAATGTCGCCGCACGACGCGATGGGGCACGGCGGACACGGGTCGATGTCGATGGCCGACATGGTCGCCGACATGCGCCGCCGGTTCCTGGTGGCCGCGGTGCTCTCGGTCCCGATCCTGCTGTACTCCCCGATCGGCCGCGACGTCATCGGCTACGACGCCGCGGCCCCGTTCGGGCTGCGCGACGACGCGTTCAGCCTGCTGCTGTCTTTGCCCGTGGTCTTCTACTCCGCCTGGATCTTCTTCGACGGCGGCTACCGCGCACTGCGGGCACGGACCCTGGACATGATGGTGCTGGTCGCAGTCGCCGTGGGCGCCGGCTGGCTGTTCTCCCTCGGCGTCACCCTCACCGGCGGCGGCGAGGTCTTCTACGAGGCCGCCACCGTCCTCACCGCCTTCGTGCTGCTCGGGCACTGGTTCGAGATGCGGGCGCGCGGCGGAGCCAACGACGCCATCCGCACGCTGCTCGACCTCGCCCCACCCCAGGCCGTGGTGCTGCGGGACGGGAAACCGGTCGAGATCCCCACCGCCGAGGTCACCGTCGGGGACCTGCTGCTGGTCCGCCCCGGGACCAAGATCGCCACCGACGGCGTCGTCGAGGACGGCGAGTCCGAGGTCGACGAGTCCATGGTCACCGGCGAGAGCCTGCCGGTCCACAAGTCCCCCGGCGACCCCGTCATCGGTGCCACGGTGAACAGCTCCGGCACGCTGCGCATCCGTGCCAGCAAAGTCGGCGCCGACACCGCCCTGGCCCAGATCGTGTCGCTGGTCCAGCAGGCCCAGAACTCCAAGGCACCCGGGCAACGCCTGGCCGACAAGGCCGCCTTCTGGCTGGTGCTGGTCGCCCTCATCGGCGGCACCGTGACATTCTTGGCGTGGCTCGCCGCCGGCCTAGCTGTCAACGAGGCACTGCTCTTCGCGATCACGGTCGTGGTGATCACCTGCCCCGACGCCCTCGGACTGGCCACCCCGACCGCGATCATGGTCGGCTCCGGCCTCGGCGCCCAACGCGGGATCCTGTTCAAGAACGCCACCGCACTGGAGACCTCCGCCCGCGTCGACACCGTCGTGATGGACAAGACCGGCACCCTCACCAAGGGCGAGCCCGAGGTCACAGACCTGGAGGTCGACGGTATCGAACCCGACCGCCTCCTCGCCCTGGTCGCCGCCGTGGAACGCGAATCCGAGCACCCACTCGCGCGGGCCGTGGTCCAGCACGCCGAGGCTGTAGGCGCCGCCGCGCTTACCGCCACCGGGTTCCGTAACGTCGCCGGGCACGGCGCGCTCGCTGAGGTCGAGGGCACGGTCGTCGCCGTCGGCAACCGTCGCCTGCTCGAACGCGAGGGCATCGACCTCGGCCGGCTCGGCCCACGTCGCGACGCGATCGCCGCCGAGGGCAAGACCGCCGTGCTCGTAGCCGTCGACGGCCGCGCCGTCGCCGTGATCGGGATCGCGGATGCCGTCCGGCCCACCTCCGCCGCCGCCGTCCGCGCCCTGCACGACGCCGGAGTCACCGTGGTCATGCTCACCGGCGACAACCAGGCCACCGCCGACCGGATCGCCGCCGAGCTCGGCATCGACCAGGTCATCGCCGAGGTCCTCCCCGAGGACAAGGCCAGCAAGGTCAGCGAGCTCCAGTCCGCCGGGCATACCGTCGCGATGGTCGGCGATGGCGTCAACGACGCCCCCGCGCTAGCCGCCGCCGACCTCGGCATCGCCATCGGCACCGGGACCGACGTCGCCATCGAGACCGCAGACCTCGTCCTGATGCGTTCCGACCCCCTCGACGTCGCCACCGCCATCGCCATCGGACGCGGCACCCTTCGCAAGATGCGGCAGAACCTCGGCTGGGCCGTCGGCTACAACACCATCGCCCTCCCCATCGCGGCTGGCGTCTTCGAGCCCGCCTTCGGGCTGGTCCTGCGACCCGAGATCGCCGCCCTGTCCATGTCCGGGTCGAGCTTCCTCGTCGCCGTGAACGCCCTGCTGCTCAAACGACTCCAACTCCCTGACCCCGAGCCGTCGTCCTGACCACGGAGCGAACCCCACCCGTCAAGGAGATCCCCGTGCAGCCCGCCCCGACCGAGCCGACGACCGTCCCATCCCGTACGACGTCGCCGCGGGCCCGAAGACTCGTTAGGGCCTTCCCCGTGCTCGCCGCCACGGCGGTCCTCGCGGGATGCGGCGCCGCCGACACCGCGGAGCAGGGCCCTCCCGACGCCGAGCTGATGGGCCACATCCACGGCATCGGCGTCGATCCCGCCGACGACACGGTCTACGTGGGCGCCCACTACGGGGTCTTCCGCCTCGACGGGGACACCGCCACCCGGATCGCCGACCGCTGGCAGGACACCATGAGCTTCACGGTCGTCGGCGAGAACCACTTCCTCGCCAGCGGCCACCCCGCCCTCGACGAGGACCTCCCCACCCATCTCGGCCTGATCGAGTCCACCGACGCCGGCGAGACCTGGACCCCTCGTGCGCTGCAGGGCGACGCGGACTTCCACGCCCTCGAACCAGCCGACGGCGTCCTCTACGGCTTCGACTCCCAAAGCGGGGAGATCTACGCCTCCGAGGACTGGACCACCTTCCGCAGAGTCGGACGCTTCAACGCCTTCGACCTCGCCGCCGACCCCACCGACCCGACGCGACTCATGGCCACCACCCCCGACGGCATCGCTCTCGTGGACACCTCGAACGCGACCTCGTCCACGCTCGACGCGCCAGCCCTGGCGTTTCTCGACTGGCCACGTGCCGACACCCTCGTCGGCCTGGCCCCCGATGGCCGCGTCTACCTGAGCCCCGACCAAGGCCGCTCCTGGACAACCGGCGGCCGAGTCCCGGGGGAACCGTCGGCCCTTGAGGTCTCCGACGACGAATGGTTTGCCGCAACGAGCACCGGCCTTTACCGGTCCGCGGACGACGGCTCCACCTGGGACCTGATCCATGCGCTCGAGCACTGATTCGCCGAGGTGAATCCATGGGTGAGGTCCACCGGGACGGCGCCTATGCCAGCAAGCATCCGGACGAGGTCAGGTGGTGCCAGTCGGCGCCGGAAACTTCGCTCCGGCTGATCTCCGCAGCGCTCCCCTCGGGCGGACAACCAGCAGCCAGCCCCAGAACCGAACCGGTCCCGCTGAACGAGTTGACATTCTCACCGCGACTGGCGCTAACATCGCTATATGGCGATGACAGCAAAGGCGGTGTCCACAGGCATCGACGGCCTCGACGAAGCGGCGGCCGGGCGGGCAGCAGCCTGCCTGTTCCGCGGGATGAGCGACCCGTCTCGGGTAGCGATCCTGCGCCACCTGCTGCGCGGTGAGCACAACGTGGCCGAACTGACCGCTCACCTGGGGCTGGCCCAGTCGACGGTCTCCAAGCACTTGGCCTGCTTGCGCGACTGTGGGCTCGTGGACTCCCGTCCCGCCGGTCGCGCGTCGGTGTTCTCGCTGACCCACCCCGACGCGGTGCTGAAGGTGTTCGCCGCCGCCGAAGAGCTGCTCGCCGCCACCGGCGACGCCGTGGTGCTGTGCCCCAACTACGGCGAGCGAACCGCCTGACATGACCATCCATACCGACGGCCATGCCCACGCCGCCACCTACGTCGAGGACCCGGCCCGACGCCGGCAGCTCGGCCGCCGTGCCCAACTGCTCGCCGCCGCCTCGGTCTCCTACAACGTGATCGAGGCCGTCATCGCGATCACGGCCGGTTTGATCGCCGGGTCGATCGCGCTCGTCGGGTTCGGGCTGGACTCCATCGTCGAGGTCAGCAGCGGACTGATCATCTTGTGGCAGTTCCGCAACCCACTGCCCGAGTCCCGCGAACGGCAAGCGCTGCGGCTGATGGCGTTGTCCTTCTTCGCGCTGGCCGCCTACGTCACCTTCGAATCGATTCGCGCGCTGTCCACCGGACACGATCCAGATCCCTCGCCGGTGGGTATCGGGCTGGCGATCGCGTCGCTGCTGATCATGCCGTTCCTGTCCTGGGCCCAGCGCCGCACCGGCAGAAGCCTCGGCTCCAACGCGGTGGTTGCCGACTCCGCCCAGACCTTGCTGTGTACCTACCTCTCCGCCGTCCTGCTGGTCGGTCTGGTACTTGACGCGACCCTGGGCTGGTCCTGGGCCGACCCGATCGCCGGTCTGGTCATCGCCGCCGTCGCCGTCCGCGAAGGACTTGAGGCCTGGCGCGGCGACGGCTGCGCCTGCGGCCCATCCTTGGTCGATGACCCTCGCGCGGACACCCCCACGGACGAAACCTGCGCGGATGGCTGCTGCGGCGATGCTGTAGCCGGACGCCGGGAAGGTGCCTGACTGATGGGTGCCGGACACGGACATGGGCATGCAACCCCGTCGGCACACGCAGGCGGACGCCACCGCTGGCGGCTGGCGGTCACCTTCGCGATGGTCGCCGTCTTCCTGGTTGTCGAGCTGGTCGCCGGGCTGCTGTCCGGCTCGCTCGCACTGATCTCCGACGCCGGCCACATGACAGCTGATGTCGTCGCCCTCGGGGCCGCCCTGGTGGCCACCAAGATCGCGACCCGCCCCGACACCACGGGCCGGCGCTCCTACGGGTCCTACCGGGCCGAGGTGTTCGCCTCTGGGCTCACCGTTCTGATCATGCTCGGCGTGGCCGTCTATGTCGTGGTCGAAGCGATCGGCCGCATCGGTGAGGAGCCGCAGGTCCAGACCGGGGCGATGCTGGTCGTCGGCAGCATCGGCCTGGGCGTCAACATAGCCTCGATGATGCTCCTGCGTCAGGGCTCCACCGAGTCGCTCAACGTCAAGGGCGCCTACTTCGAGGTCGTGGCCGACGCCGCCGGAAGCGTCGGCGTGATCGTTGCGGGCCTGCTGGTCGCCTGGACCGAGCAGTCGTGGTGGGACACCCTCGTCGCGGTTGCCATCGGTGTGTTCGTCGCCGTACGTGCTGTCGTGCTCGGCCGGCAGGTCCTCTCCGTCCTTGGACAGCACGTGCCCCACGACATCGAAATTGAGCGGGTCACCGCCGACCTCGAAGGCGTCCCCGGAGTCGGCGGAGTCCATGACCTCCACGTCTGGACCCTGACTTCGGGCATGAACGTCGCCACCGCCCACCTCGTCGTTGACGACGGGGCGGACGCCCAGACGGTACTGACCAGCGCCCAGTCGGTACTGGCGGTTCAACACCGGATCGAGCACGCGACCCTGCAGGTCGAAGCCACCCCAACAAAGCAGTGCCACGAGGTCACATGGTGAGCAGGCCACTCCGCTGAAGGCCGACCCGAGCCGACCCGAGCAAGCACTGCCCGTGGCCGTCACCCGCGGATCCAGGTTCCCCGAACCTGACCTCCCACGTACGCTCTGAGCGTCGTCGGCACTCAGGTCCGCATGAAACCGTCGATTTTCATGCGAGCTTCTAACCTGCTGTCTCTAGGCACTCAGGTTCGGTCCGCGGCATTTGCGGCCTCGAATCGCGTTTGTGCAGGTGACGTCAGTTCCCCACCCTCTTGGGCGTCGAGTGATGAACCTTCACCCTGAATGACGGTTTCGCTGTAGCATCGACGCATGGTCGGCTCCTCTGAAGTCGGTGACTGATGGGTCTGGTGGCGCTGCCGGGTGGCGGCGCCGGGGATCTGGTGTTGTCGAGTGCGCAGGCGGCCGAGGACTTCGAGCAGGAGGTCGTCGACCAGTACGCGCTGGCGATGTCGGCGGCGGGCCTGAGTGACGGGCACATCCGGCAGACCCGGGCGGTGGTGATCGAGTTCGCCCGGTCGTTGACGAAGCCGGTGTGGGAGGCGACCTGTGCGGACGCGGACGAGTTCATGGCCGAGCAGCGCCGGCTGGGGCACACCGTGGCGACGAGGGCAGGCAAGGCCGGGACGTTGTCGCTGTTCTACGAGTTCGTGATCGCCCGTTACGAGGGCACGATCCGCCGTGCGACCGGCGTGCTCGTCGAGCAGCCGATCGATGAGTTCAACCGCCAGTCCGGGGCATCGCTGGCGAAGGTTCGCGTCCCGCCCTCGGATCAGGAGATCGACTCGTTGTTCACCGCCTGGCGTGGCTCGATCCCACAGGCCCGCAAGTACCTGCCCGCGGCCCGGGACTACTTCGCGGCATCGCTGTGGCGTCGGCTCGGGTTGCGGATCAACGAGACCGTCATGCTCGACATCCGCGACTGGCGTCCCGATCTGGGCGAGTTCGGCAAGCTTCATGTCCGCTTCGGCAAGGGCAGCCGCGGCCGCGGGCACAAGCCACGGCTGGTGCCCGCGATCAACGGCGCCGACCTGCTGATCGACTGGTGGCTGGCCGAGGTCCGCCACCAGTACGGCACGGACTGGGACCAGCCGGACGCGCCGATGCTTCCCTCCGAGCGGTTCGACCGCGACCTGGGTCGGTGCGGCCGCGTGGGCACCAACGCGTTGCGGCGTGGCCTGGCTATCCACGTCGACCAGTGGCTGCCGGCCTGGTCGGACCGGATGACGCCGCATGTCCTTCGGCACTACTGCGCCTCGTCGCTCTACGCGGTCGGCATGGACATCAAGGCGATCCAGGAGCTGCTGGGCCACCAGTGGCTGGCCACCACCTCGGGCTACATCCACGTACGCAGCGAGCACATCGTCCACGCATGGAACAGCGCCAACCTTCGTGTCGAAGCCCGCCTGGGACTCCAGACCGACTGAATCCCGACGACCCAAGGAGAGGATCAAGATGCAGTGGAGCCTGCGGCTTCGGGCCGCCGAGCGAGGGATCTGGAAGTCGGCGCAGCTGCGCCGGATGCTGGCCGACGCGGGCCTTGAGATCAGCGCCGGGAAGATGTCGTCGTGGTGGGCGGGCACCCCGCCCACGATGCGGCTGGAGGAGCTCGACGTGCTGTGCGCGGTGCTCGACTGCACGCCCAACGACCTGATGACCCCCGAGCCCGACAAGGTCGCCGCCCGCCGCGTGCGCGACGCCGACACAGTCAACGGGGGCAACGGGAACGGCGATGACAAGCCGAACGGTGGCGGGAACAGCCCGGCGGTGAGCCCGCGGTTCAGTAAGCCGCGCTCGACCCCGCCGCTGTAGACGCTCTCTGCGATACCGACGACGTTGACCACAGATGAGACGAGGACTGCGTGCCGGCGCCGGGACCTGACGCGTCGTTGCGGCTGCCGCCGCGGTGCAACAGGTGCCAGGCCAACCCGGTCGCGTGGACCAGTCCGCGGGTCGACTTCTGCTACCAGTGCCTGCCCGGTGGCCCGTTTCCCGCTCCGCCGTGCCGGTGGTGCGGGACGGCGAAGAGCTACTTCAGCCAGGGGCTGTGCATCTTGTGCCATCCCCGTAGCCCGCAACGGCCCGGGGCCTGCAAGGGCTGCATGGCCTGGGGTGTCTACCCGCGCTACAACTGGACCTGCTGGCCGTGCCGCTGGTGGCGCACCCACTACCCCGAAGGGGTGTGCGACTTCTGCGGACGGCTGGCGCGGATCGGGAACTCCGGGGCTTGTCGATTGTGTGTCGAGCAGGCCCAGATCACCCAAGAACCCGGGCGGGCCCTCGACTACGCCGGCGCCAACCGGCACAGCCAGCAGCTCTTCTTGGCCAACATGCTGTTCAAGAAGCGCATCACCCCACGCCTGGCACCCGAGCCCAGCCTGCGACCTGGACCGCGTGGTCGACAGGCGAGCACGGCGAGCGTTCGAACCGGCACCGAGCCGTGGAAGAGCCGCTACAAGAACCAGTTGCCCTATCCCGCCGGGACCGGCTTCGACGACGAGGCATCGGTGCAGCTGGCCCTGTTCGACATGGCCCCCGACTACGAAGCCGTCCGCCGACGTGTCCTGATCGCGGACAGCGAACTGACTCGCTTCTGCGCCGCGATCGTCGACGAGCACGCCGAGCGCTACGGGTGGTCGGTACGGCAACGCAACGACGTGACCCGCTCGCTGCGGCTGCTGCAGACGCTGCGCGAAACCCCGACCGCGAAGATCCGCGCCAGCGACGTCATGCAGCTGCCGCGCTACGACGGCAACATCATCTCCACCATCGACGTCCTCGCCGAAGCCGAGCTGCTCATCGAGGACCGCCCCAGCCGGGTTGAGGTCTACTTCGCCGCCAGGACTGCCAGCCTTCCGCCGCTGATGCGCGAGCACCTCGAGCTGTGGCTGCAGGTCATGCTCGACGGCTCCCGACTCGCACCCCGGCAGGTGCCCCGCGATCCCCAGACCGTCCGGGTCCAGATCATGGGCCTGGTCACCGTGGTCGACGCGTGGGTCGAGGCCGGTTATGAGTCCTTCGCCCAGGTCACCCGCATTGACATCGAAAGTGCCTTGGCGCCGCTGGCCCCGGGACGGCGTCACGCTGCCGAGCTTGCGTTGAGGTCGCTGTTCAAGACCCTCAAGGGCCGGCGCCTGATCTTCGCCAACCCCATGCGCGGGATGAAGCACACGCCGGTCGCGGGCACCATCCCGCTCGCGCTGGACCCCGCCGTGATCCGTGCCGAGCTCAACCATCCCGACCCGGTGGTCGCACTCGCCGTCGCGCTCGTCGCGTTCCACGCTCTGACCGGAAAGCAGTTGCGAGCAGTCCTGCTGACCGACATCGTCGATGGCCGGCTCACGATCGGCGATCGTGAGATTCCGTTGGCTGCGCCCGTCCGGACCCGACTCGCGGCCTGGCTCGACCATCGCAACCGTCGCTGGCCGGGCTGCATCAACCCCCACCTGCTGGTCAGCAGGCGCACCGCACCACGCCTGGTGCCCGTGGGCCACAGCTTCCCCTGGAAGGGCATCACCCTTCGTCCGCAGGCGCTGCGTGAAGACCGCATCCTGCACGAGATCCATGCCACCGGCGGCGACGTCCGCCGCATCTGCGACTTGTTCGGCCTCGGCGTCGAAGGCGCCACCCGCTACCTGAAGACCCTGGAGCACCCCGACCTCGCCAACGGGGGCGAGCGGGCATCCAGTCCAGGTTCGTGACCCAAGAAGTGGGCACCGGACCAAGTGTGTGATCATATGCGCATGCGTGCACGTGTGGGTGAGGAGTTGCTGCCGGGCGACGAGCAGGTGGATCTGGCGGTCGAGGTGTTCCGGATGCTCGCCGACCCCACGCGGGTACGGATCCTGTGGGTGCTGCTCGATACCGAGCGAGCGGTGAACGCGATTGTCGAGATCCTCGGCAAGCCGCAGAGCGCGGTCTCCCAGCACCTGGCCAAGCTGCGCCTTGCCCGCTTGGTGCTGCCGCGCAAGGAGGGCAGCCAGGTCTTCTACCGTGTCGCCAACGACCACGTACGCCAACTGGTGGCCGACGCGGTGCATCACGCGGAACATGCCGGCCCCGGTGTCCCGGCCCACCACCGCGGCGCCGCCGTCGATCTCAAGGAAGCCCGATGAGCCGCGAGCCCCAGCCCGGCGACCACGAGATGGACCCCGAACTCGCCGAAGCGTTGGCGGCGCACGAGGCCGCCCACACCGGCGGCACCCACGGCCACGGGCACGGGCATGGCCACGGTCATGAGCACCGCGGTGGGGTCCGAGGTTTCCTCGCCGAGACGTTCCGAGCGCACAGTCATGACAGCGCCGACTCGGTCGACTCCGCCCTGGAGTCCAGCGCGCTGGGAATCCGAGCGGTGAAGATCAGTCTGCTGGCGCTTGGTGTTACCGCCATCGCGCAGGCGGTCATCGTGGTGCTGACCGGATCGGTAGCGCTCCTGGCCGACACGATCCACAACTTTTCCGACGCGCTGACGGCGATCCCGTTGTGGATCGCCTTCGTCCTCGGCCGCCGGCGACCGACCAAGGCGTACACCTATGGCTACGGTCGCGCGGAAGACCTGGCCGGGATCTTCATCGTCGCGATGATCGCCCTGTCCGCGGTGGTCGCTGGCTATGAGTCGGTACGCAAACTCATCGATCCCCAGCCCATCTCGTATCCGTGGGTCGTGGTCGTCGCCGGGCTGATCGGCTTCGCTGGCAACGAGCTCGTCGCGCTTTACCGGATCCGGGTCGGTCGGCAGATCGGCTCCGCGGCACTGGTTGCCGACGGGCTGCACGCCCGCACCGATGGGTTCACCTCGCTGGCCGTCGTGCTCGGCGCCTTCGGAGTGCTGCTCGGTTTCCCGCTGGCCGACCCGATCGTCGGGCTGCTGATCACCGTCGCGATCCTGCTCGTGTTGCGCGACGCTGCCCGCGACGTCTACCGGCGGCTCATGGACGCCGTCGACCCCGAACTCACCACCACCGCCGAGGCCACCCTCCGCGACACCGACGGCGTCCGCGACATCGAGCAGGTACGGCTGCGCTGGATCGGGCACCGCCTGCGCGCCGAGGCCGGGATCGTCGTGGACAGCGGCCTGGATATCGTCGCAGCGCACGCGATCGCCACCGATGCCCACCACCGGCTGCTCCACGCGATCCCCAAGCTCGTCGGCGCCACCGTGCACGTCAGTCCCAGCGACGAGAACGGCGACCCGCACCAGGTGCTGGCCCACCACCACGTCTCGCCCCGCGACTGACCCCACCACGAGCCCGCCACGGCCAGACACGAGCCAGGAACATCCATGCTGAACACCGACCACGACCGACGACCCACGTTGCGCCGGCGCATGCTGCTCGGGGCGACCGCGGCAGTCGCCCTGTCGCTGCTCACCGCCGCTCCGGCGGCCGCGCACGGCATCAGCGGGGACGCCACCGAACGCTCCACCCTGGGATTCATCTCCGTCGGGATCGAGCACATGATGCTCGGCTGGGACCACCTGCTCTTCATCGCCGGCGTCCTGCTGCTGGCCCGCCAGATGCGCAGGGCGGCCAAGCTGATCAGCATCTTCGCCCTCGGCCACAGCCTCACCCTGATCTGCGCCACCCTCGCCGGCTGGCATGTCAACGCCGACCTCGTCGACGTCGTCATCGTGCTCAGCGTCGCGTTCGTCGGCGGCGTCGGGCTCTTCGGACAACCCAAACGGTGGGACCTCCTCGGCGCCGCCATCTTCGGGTTCGGCCTCATCCACGGCCTGGGACTGGCCACCCGCCTGCAAACGCTGGGACTGCCCGATGACGGGCTCATCTGGAAGGTCATCTGCTTCAACATCGGCGTCGAGATCGGCCAGGTCACCGCCATCGTCGGCATGCTCGGCCTCGCCGCAATCGTGGCCATGGCGATCGGCCAAGCCCGCGAACAGACCGCAATCAAGGCCGGCGCGGTCGTCCTGTTCAACCTCGGCGCCATCGCCGCACCCGTGATGGCCTTCAACGCGTTCACCGCCCAGCCCGGCAGCCCCACCGGCTTCGAGCTCGCCGCCGACAGCAGCTGCGAACTCGGCCCGCGCACCGTCGACATGCCCGCCACCGGCGAACACACCGACAAGCGGTTCTACGAACCCACCGAGGACGCCCCACTCGCCGACTTCGGCCACTCCCTCGGCGACGGCTTCGTGGTCATCCTCTACCCCAGCGACCTCGCCGATCCCGACATCGACGCTCTGAGGGACTTCGTCGGCAACCACCCCACCAAGGGCGTGCTCGCCGGTCCCGCCGACGGCGACGGACTGCGCGTGCTCACCACACGAGAGACCCTGTCCTGCACGCGAATGGAGCTCCCCACCATCGACGGCTTCAGCCGGCTCTGGTTCAAGTCCCTGGGCTACGACACCTGACGTGGTCACCGAAGTGCGCTGCAACCCGCCCCTCGGCATCCCGATCAAGTCCTGGGCGCGGCTGAGGCGCGGCGACTCCTGAATCAGGTTCCGCGAACCTGAGCATCCACGTACGCTCGGAGCACCATGCATGCTCAGGTTCGCCTCGAAACGGTCAATCTTCATGCGAACTTCTAACCTGCCAGGTTCATCCGGCCCGTTGTGTCGAAGAGCTCCAGCTCGGCAGGGTGGAGCTGATGCTGGACAACGAACGACCTGTGCTTGATCCGCCACAGGCCCTGTCCGGTGCCGAGTGTCGGGAGGAGCGACTGTTCGGTGCGAGTTAGCCCGAGCGCGGCGGCCGTTGTACCGAGCTGGTCGGACTCTTGCCGGTAGACCACCCGGGTCTCGGCGTTGGCCAACAACGATGAGGCGAGCGCCCGCATGGCGGAGCCCTGGTCGCCGACGTTGTCGAGGTCGGAGAGCTTGTGGAAGATCAGCATGTTCGCGATCCCGTAGTGCCGGGCCAGCCGCCAGTGCGCGTCCATGCGCCGCAGGAGCGCGGGATGGGACATCAGCCGCCACGCCTCGTCGTACACGACCCACCGTTGACCGCCGTCGGGGTCGAGGAGGGCCGATTCCATCCATGCTGACGCGCAGGTCATCAACACCGAGATGAGGGTCGCGTTCTCGGTCACCCGCGACAGGTCGAGGGAGATCATCGGCAGCGTGGGGTCGAATCGGACCGTGCTGGGGCCGTCGAAGAGCCCGGCGAGGTCGCCGGCGACGAGGCGGCGCAACGCGTGACCAACCAGGCGGCCGTCCTCGGCCAGTCGACCGTCGGTGTCCGTCCTCTGTTCGGGTGTGAGCAATCGTTCGACCACCATCGGAAGTACCGGTACGTCGGTCGAGCGGACCGCGTCCGCGAGCGCGACGTCGATGGCCGTGTGCTCCAACGGGGTGAGCCGGCGGTCGAGGACCGTCTCGGCCAGGGCACCGAGGAGGTCGCGGCGCCGCGAGGTGACCTGAGCCGCCCACTGGATGTCATCGAGCCCGGCAGGCCGGTGGCCCTCGTCGAGCGGGTTGAGGCGGTTTGGCATCCCGTGCCCGAGTGCGATGGCTCTGCCGCCGACGGCTACGGCGACAGCGGTGTGTTCACCCTTGGGGTCGCCAGGAACGTAGACACGGCGGCCGAAGGGGATCGAGCGGGTGTAGAGGCTCTTGGCCAGGGCCGACTTGCCGGCCCCGACGATCCCCGCGAGCACGAGGTTGGGCGCGGTGATCAGGCCGCGCGCATAGAGAACCCATGGGTCGTAGACAAACGAGCTGCCTGAGTAGAGGTCCTGCCCGACGAAGACTCCGTCACTGCCGAGGCCGCCCTCAGCGAGGAACGGGTACGCGCCGGCCAGGGTGGCGGACGTGTCCTGGTGACGAGGCAACCGAAGGCGGCCGGGCGTACGCAGGGCGGCGGCACCATGCTCGCCAGCCTTCGGCAACACGACGGTCGCGCGGCGCTCGGCCGCCAGCTCGTCGGACTTCGCCTTCGCGAGTGTTCTGCGCGCGTCGCGGTCCTCGGCGAGCCGGGACTTCGCTGCCGCCTTGCGTGCGCGTCGGTCACGTCGACGCTCACGACGAGGCGACACGAGCACCGCACTGTGCAGACGGCTCTCGTCGAAGTCCTTCACAGCGACAGCCCGCGGTCGACCGGGGAGCCAGACACCTGTGGCTCTGGGAACTCGCGGTGGTAGGTGAGCATCGCCTCCGCCTCGTGTGCGTTCCCGATGACGACGCCGACCTGACCGAGCATCTCGCCAGCTCGATGGAGATCCCACGAGACTCGGTAGGCGGCCGAGCGAGCCTTCGGCGAGTCAGTCGGCGCCCACGGCGCATTGCGCTGACGTCCGTCGTGGTACTGCGCGATCTGATGGAGCGACTGGCTCAGCGACGCGACGGCCGAGGTGAGCGAGCCAAGGACCGAGTAGATCTGGCGCGGGTCGTCGATCGAGCGGGTTGCGTGCGCAAGGGCCCGCAGTGCGGTCTGTACTTCGTCGGCGTCGGCCGCCGGGTTCTCGAACGTTGGCATGGCAAGCTCCTTCTCGAGCGACACGATCGAGAAGGAGGTGTGCAGATTCGGCTCAGAGAGCGCGGCAGAGTGGGAGCGCCGCAGCGCTGAATGCCTGGGCCTGCTGGCCCCACAGACGCCGCGTCTCGCAGGAGGCTTGAATCGCTGCCTGTTCGATGTCGGCCACGGCGCGTTCGAGTTCGTCGGGATCTTGGGCGCTAACGGCGATGAGCCCGGTGGTGCGAAGGATGCCGTGACCGGCGGTGAGTTCCGCTTCCTGTTGGAGGACGTCGTTGTACTCGGCCGACTGTTGGGCGTCCTCGATCTGCCCGATGCGCTGGCGCTGGGCGGCGTCGGAGACGTACTCGGTCTTCTTCTTGCGGATGTCGCGGGCGGCTTGGTCGGTCCGCATGGGTGTGTAGAGCAGCGTGAAGGTGCGGCGCACGCCCGACGAGAGGAGCACGGGTGCGAGGAAGCCCGGGTAGACGAGGGACCGCGGCCACTCGCTGATCCAGAGCACGCAGTGGTGAGCGGAGTCGGAGCGCACGCTCGACCAGGTCTCGGTGACGGCGACCGGTCCCGCGGTGGCGAGATCGCGGCCCAGTTCGCCGTGTCGTTCGAGAGCACCCGCGACGACGGGGTCGTACGCGGAACGCAGGATGACGGCGAGGTCGCCGGGATCCAACCATCCTGCCGGTGCGAGGTCGGCGGCCCGCAGCGCGGCAGTCATTGTGGACATCTCTTGGCGCAGCACGGCCGCGGCACCGCGGTTGCCGCCACCGGCAGCGCGGATCGCCCGACCGGCTGCCTTCATGTCGAGTGAGATCGAGACGGTGCTGGCGTGACGCTCGCCGGCTGGTCCGGCGCGGTCGATGAGCTCGTCGTACGTCGTCGATGTCCAGGAGTCGTCGTGGTGGCCGTGCTGGTCCCACCAGTCCGCCAGGCCCTTGCCGGAGTCGGGCAGGGTCCGCTCCATCACCTGCAACGCGGCGACGCGACCAGAGCGGCAGGCGGTGGCGAGCACTCGGCCCCAGCTCGTGACGCGACGCTGCTGCTCGACCGGATCGAGCAGGATGAACGCTGGATGCGTGACGCCGACAATCGCGGTCAGGGTCGCGGCGTGCGGATCGTGGACCATGACCGCGCCGCTCTCCGGATCGAACCACTGCCGCAGGCGGGCCGCGTCGCCCGGCAGTGAGAGGGTGCCCGCAGGGCGGGGCCTGACGATGTGGCGGCGGAACAGCAGTTGCCCGCCGGTGGATCGCCAGATCCAGCGGCTCACGATCGGGAGCCATTCGATGAACTTGCGACCGCCGATGCCGATGAACGCAAGTGCCGCGCATGCCAGGAGCACTGGGACGACGTAGATCAGGGATGGCCCGCCGCCGAAGTACAAGGCGAACACGAGGGCGATCGCGCCGAAGCCGACGACGACGAGCTGCGACCCCGAGAGCCCCAGGAGCACCCCTCGGCGTGTGAGGCGGGAGAACTTCACCGTGGCGAGTTCATGGTCGTTCGTCGTCGATGGGCTGCTCATGGGTCAGTGCCTCGTGCGGCTGGGTTGGGAGGGAACCGAGTCCGGCACGTGCTGGGGGAGCGGCGCCCCGGAGGTAGATGCCGGCGTCTGCTGTGCTGCGTCGGTCTGCTGGGAGACGGCTCCGCCGACGGCCTTTCCGGTCCGCACTCCTGCGGCGGCGGCCTCCTTCGCCACGACGATGCCTGCGGCGACGCCACCCGCAGCCGCGCCCCCGCCGGCACCCGCCCCGCTTCCGGCGGAGCCCCCGCCCGAGACCGCGCCGCCACCCGGTGATGCACCAGTGCTACCGGTCGATGGTCCCGAGCCCGCCGGCGCCGGGTGAGCCGAGGAGCCGCCACCCGAACCTTGTGCTGAGCCGCCGTCGAGAACCTTGCTCGGCTGCGAGCCCGGTGCGCGGTTCATCGGAATCGGAAGGGGCCGGTTGAGGGCGGACTTGCCTTCTTGTTCGGCCGACATCGCGTGGTACATGTCGAACCCCATGAAGCTGATGGCCTTGTAGGTCATGTACGGCGCGAACCCCGCCATGAGCATGAGCACGACGCCCGCGATCGGTTCACTCACCGATTGGATGTCGCTGTCGATGGGTGCTGAGACCTGGGCGGTTGCGAGCAGGAAGATCACCACCAGGACGACCTTTGACAAGATCAGGGCGATCACGAACGACGCCCACTTGCTCACCCAGCCGCGGGTGTGGTCCCAGCTCGACCCGGCCAGAGCGATCGGGGCGAACACGATCGCGATCAGTAGCAGCGCCTTGCGGATCAGCAGGCTGATCCACACGATCGCCGCAGCACCGATAGCGAGCCCGGCGATGAACATGGTGATGACCGCGCCGGCGCCGGGGGCGGCGATGTTGAGCCCGACCAGGCCGGTGGTCAGCAGGGCGATGCGGTCGCCCATCTGCTCCATGTTGGTCCCGGCAGCGTTGACGATGCCGATGCAAAGCTGGTCGGTGACCTCCAAGGCGGTGGCGAGGAGTGCGAGAGCGACGAAGGAGCCGAGGATCGACTTGGCCAGCCCGAGGGCCGCGCGCGACAGGGCGGCTGGTTCTCGTCGGATCATGCCGCCGATGACCTGGAGCATGAAGAAGCCGAGCATCACGAAGACGGCGACGCCGAAGAGGATGTTGTAGACCTTCGTGTATTGGCCGCTGGTGACGTCGACCATCGTGGTCGAGTCGAAGACCGTCCAGACCGCCTCGAACATCCACCCGGCTGCGTGGCCCATGCCTTGGGCGAGCCAATCGAAGGGTGCCGCGACCAGAGAGCCGGCGGCGTCTCCTGCGACGTCGCACACGCTGGAGATGACCGGTACTCCGCAGACGTCAACCATCGCCCTGTCCTCGCGCTCTCGCGGTCCTCAGACCGACTGGCCGACGTTCCAGAAGAAGTTGACCAGCGCCACCGAGGCCCCGGTCACGATCGCCGCACCCAAGCCCACGAGGACGCCGAACTTGCCGCGTCCGGCGAGGTGAGGGTTGGACGAGTTCGCGCCAAGCGCCCACACGACTGCAGAGACGATGAGCCCGAGCACAGCGAGGATCAGGCCGATCGTCATGGAGGCGCCGACGATGCTTTTGAGCTGGCTGATGCCGGGCAGGCCGTTGGAGTTCGGGCCGATGTTGATGTCCTGCGGCAGCAGGGTGACGACCGTGGTGGGCAGACCGAGGTTGATCACGATTCCTCCGGAGTGAGTAGCGGGTTCACTCGGTCAGGTGTGCGGTCCACGCCCGGTTCGCGGTGACCTCGATAGCGTTGTGGTTGTGGCGCTACCCGAGACAGACCTGGCACGGACCAAGAAGTGGTGCGACTCCATCTGGCCCAAGCACATGTGGGACCAGGCGAAGGTCGAGGCCGACGTCGCGCCGACGCATGTCACTATCGTGGAGGTGCGGCCGGACTGGCGGGGCGGCCCGGAGTCGACAAGGTTCCCGATCGCTCGGCTGCGGTACACGAAGACCACCGGCCAGTGGGCCATCTACTGGCGCGACCGCAACCTGAAGTTCCACGAGTACCAGCACCAGCGACCCTCGAAGAACGTCCAGTCGCTCCTCGACTACATCCGCGACAGCAAGGACCCGATCTTCTTCGGCTGACAAGGCCTGGATCGAGCTCGGCGCCGTTCAGAGCCTTGCTCCGAGTTCGAGGAGCCAGCTTGCCCAGGCGAGCGCGCCGCCGGTGAGGACGGCTCCGCCGAGCGCGACGAAGAGGCCGGTCTTGGCTTTGCTCGCGGTCTGCCAGCTGCCGTTCGACGAGCCGATGGCCCAGGCGGCTGCGCACACGATGACCATGAGCGCGGAGATGATGAGGCCGTAGGTGAGCAGTGCGCCGATGATCGAACGGAGCTGGCTGGAGCCACCGACCGCACCGAAGTCGGGTCCGACGAGCGGGAGTACACGCCTGGTCATGGTCTACAGGTGTCTCTCACGCACCCAACCGCCGCAGAGTCATGGTCTCGCCGACGAACTCCGAGACGGTGCCGAACCGCACGTTGTCGCCGGTGTGCGGTGCCTGGAGGATCCTGCCGTCCCCGACATAGATCGCGACGTGATGTGGCGCGGACGATCCGGGATGGGTGAAGAAGATGAGGTCGCCGGGCTGCTTGTCGTCCCAACCGACCGAGCGACCGAAGGTGATCTGGGCCCCGGAGTAGTGCGGCAGCCGGAGCTTCCCGTCGGATGCGTGGTAGGCGGCGTACATGACGAGTCCGGAGCAGTCGAAGCCCGGGCCGCGACCGTCTGAGCCGACTCCGGAGGGCCCGGTGTAGGTGCCGCCGCCCCACACGTAGGGCTTCCCGAGTTGCGTCTTCGCTGCGGCGATCAGCGCGCCGGCGAACCCTGACGCCAGGGGAACGCCTCCGTCCTGTTCGTCTCCACACGAGCCGGACGCGGAGCCTGATGCCAGCGAGTCCACGATCGCTGCGGCGACGGGCTCGTAGGCGGCGTACCTGTCGGGGAAGGCGGAGACCTCGACGGCCTGAGCGGCTGCGCCCTTGGGCAGCAGCTTCCAGTCTGGGATGTCGAGCAGTCCGCGGGGTGAGCCGTGGTTGGGTCCGGCGGGGCCGCCGAAGAACGCCCGGGCCTGGTACTCGGCGTCCATGAGGTCGGCGACGCTGCCCCAGCCGGTGCTGGGCCGCATCTGGAACAGGCCCAGTGAGTCGTGGTCGCCGCCGTCGCCATCGTTCGGGTAGGTGGCCGAGGCTGGGTAGGCACTGGTGTTGGAGAGCATTCGCAGGCTCGACTCGGTCAGCGCGGCCATCAGCGCGATGACGATGCCGTCGCGGCCGACGTCCTTGGTGCCCGAACCGACGCTGACGATGGTGGCGGCGCGAGTGAGCTGTGCCTGGCCGAGGGTGACCGTGATTCCATCGGTCCGGGTCGCGGTCAGGTGGTCGGGGGTCTGTTCGACCACGGGACTCGACGGGAGACACGAGGCTTGGGCGGCAGGGTTCATGAGGGCGCCGAGTCCGAGCAGCAGGCTTGCTGGGCCGAGCAAGACGGCGACCAGTGCGGCGGCGACGATCTTGCCCATGTTCAGTTCAGCGGGTTGTCGAGCTCGGAGAGTCGGAGCAGGCGGCACGTCGGATAGGACGGGCCGCAGACGATGAAGACGGTGAAGGCGACGCTGTGTTCGGAGCTCACCGGTTCGCCTGCCCATACCCCTGCGCGGTGACGGGTGCCGTGGATCGTGTAGGCGGTCGTTCCGGGCAAGAGTGCGTCGCCGGCCTGCGCTTCGGCCTCGGCCCACTTGGTGGGGACCGAGACCGTGTCGAGGGAGAGCCACTGGCGGGTGGCGTACTTCGTCAGCTCGGCCCAGGCGTCCGGTGTCGGCAGGTAGTTGCCGAGATCGGAGAGGAGCCCGACGGTGGACTCGCCGGTCGGGTCGCCGAGCCTGATGAGCTGCTCGATGTGGTCGCCACGGCCGATGAGGGTCGCGGTGTCCCACGCGAAGAGCGCCTCGGCGACCTGGCGAGCGAAGGACTCCGGGTCTGACGTCGCGCGCAGCGTCGGGAGCTGGGTGGCGCCAATGGCCTCCTCGACGGGTGTTGGCTCGACGGAGCCCGCTGACTGGGTCTCGGGGCGGGGAGGGCTCGGCGTGTGGCCCCGGTGGACGAGCACCGCGTAGGTGACGACCGCGATCAGGAGTAACGCCGTCGTGATGCCGGCGACGATCAGACGACGCTGGCGGAGGTCGTCGGGAGTTCTCGGGTAGAGCATCGGCGGGGCCTTCGGTGAGTCGGTGGGGTCACGACTCAGGTGTGTCGCCGGACTCGCGCGCGAGAGCGACCGCGTCGGCGAACGACTTGGTCTCGTCGATGACGCGGAGGAAGAGCGCCCAGTCGTCGGGCTTGATCTCGCGGGCGATCTGGTCGACGTCGTACTTCTTGGACCAGCCGTCCATCTCGGCCCACTTGAGGTTGAAGGAGCGCGTGGAGCGCTTGTGATTGGCGGCCTCTTCCTCGCGCCGCCGCTTCTTCTCTTGGATGCGGCGGCGCCGGTCCGCCTTGGCTTGCTGGAGGGCCTTCTCGGCTTCCTCGTTGAGCTCGTCCTCGGCTCCCGGAGCCATCATCGCCGCGATGCTCTTGGCGGCCATCACGCGTTGGTAGCCAGGATCGACCGGACCGCCGTTACGGATCGCAGCCAGTTCGACGTCGGCGACCTTGCGGACGTGCTGCGGGAGGTCGCGGTCGGCCGCCACGCGCTCCATCGCCAGGATCTGCTCCAGACGGGCGTACGACGCTTTGCCTGTGACCATTTCGGCAGCCCGCCGGCGGGCGTCTCCGAGGCCACACGTCTCCGGCCCCGCTGAATCAGCGGGGCCGTGCTGACCTGCGGTTTCGTCGGTTTTGGAACCGAACTGCGTGGCCCTCATCCGCCGCTGGGCGTCCTCGTCGATCAGCACTCGCAGTTCGGCGTAGAGCTTCGCTGCCTCATCAGCGGCTAGCGGCTTGTGCGTGGTGTTCTCGTCCCGCTCTGCGAGGAGCCGGGTCAGCTCGTCGCTGATTCCGGACCGCACCCACACCCGCAAGGTGTGCCAGCCGAGCTTCTTGGCCGCTTGCAGGCGGCGGTAGCCGCAGATGAGGTAGCCGTCGGGGGTGATGGTGACGGGCTGGAGCAGTCCGACGCGTTTCAGCGAATCCATGAGCGGAGTGAGGTCGCCCGGGTCTCGGCGGTGACGTTCGCCCACGACGATGGACCCGACGGAGCGGTCGAGCTCGATGTGTCCGCGTTCAGACATAGCTTTCACCTGGCTCGTTGTCGAAGTCCGGTGCCGCCGCCTCGACGATCTGGACGAGCCCGCGATCGTCGAAGAGCTCGGTGACGGGGAAGCCCATTGCTGCTTGCTTGAGGAGTCCGTGGCTCCGCGTGGTGCCCTCGAAGTCGGGGTGTGAGTCACCGAGTACGGCGCGTAGCACGTCGATCCACGCGTCCTGCCCGATGTCTAGGAAGCCCGGGCCGTCGCCTTCTCGGAGCAGCGACTTGTAGGCGATCTCGGGCTTGCCGCAGCGACTGAGCCGAGCGGCGATGTACTCCATCGCGAGCCGCGCACTGGCGGGCGGCCAACCGAGGTCGACGAAGAACTCCACGACGGTGTCGAGCGCGAAGAACGCGTTGGTCGGCTCACCGTCCGGCGGGTCCTTCGGGGCGGGCGCGAACGGGTCGGTCATCGTGGCGAAGAAGTGGAACGCCGGGTGATAGTCCGCGATCTCCGATTCGCGATCCGCGAATCGCTCGGCGTCGTGGTAGTCGTGGCCGGCCGTCTTACGTGCTTGCCCGGACGAGCAGAGCAGGCCCTCGGCGCGCGATTCGTAGATGAGCGTCAGCTCGACTGCGTGCGTGACGACCGCCCACGGGTCCTCGGCAACGCGTGTGGCGCGCATCCGCATCACCTCGAAGGCGGCCGAGGCGGCGTCGGTGGGCTCCATGCCGTACTTGTTGGCAAGGCCGGCGTACTTGTCCATCGTGTAGGTCATCAGCTCGGCCGCGTCGGGGCTGGTCTGCCACGCGCGCGGTCCGGCGTAGGCGAGGTCGAGCAGGAGGAGCCTCAGCCCCTCGGCGGTTGCAAAGGCGGGCAGGTTCATAGCCCGAGTCCTTCCTGCTCGGTGATGGTGGGGCTCGCCGGATCAGGTCGAGCGATCGAGGTGCGAGTGATGCGGCGCGACGCCTTCGAGACGGCGGCGCCGGGGGTACGCCATGCGCGGCGGGTGAGCTCGGCCTGGAGGTCGATGCCGCGGCGGACGAACTTGGAGCCGAGCAAGGTCGGCACTTCGCTGGGCCTGACCCACGCCACACTCGGCTGCGAGCGGTCGGGGTCCTGGTTGGCTTCAACGGACGGCACGGACGGATCGCGGTGGACGGCCAGAGCTTCGAGGGCCGTGTCGGCTTCGGGCGTAGGAGCGGGTTCGGGAAGCGTGCGGTCGAGGCGGCGCTCGTAGAGGTCCGGCGTGTTCACAGCCCCACCGCCTCAACCGCATTCGTAGGGCGCGGATCGGTCACCGGACCGAGCCGCCTCGCGATCCGGTACGCCGACCTGATTGTCGCCAGCGCTTCCCGCTCCGGCAGGCCCGCGGTGTACGCCGCCTCGCCGAGGAGCGACGTCGTGGCGCTGAGGTCGTGGCCTTCCTCGGCCATCCGACAGGCGGCCCAGAACAACCCACCGTTGCGGGCACCCTCCGGTCGTGAGGCGACCCAGGCGGCCAGCTTGTCGGGGCGGGCTCCGACGGCGGGGAGGTCTGGCGGCGGGCGCATCGGCCGGGGCGGATCGAGGAAGCCACGCAGGCCGGCGGCGTCGACCGGCCCGGGGCGGCGATCTTCCGCGACGGCTATCTGCTGGTAGCTGCGACTGATGCCGTCGTCGCCGGTGACCTGGGAGGGCGGCACGATGATGTAGCCGCCGTCGCCTCGGAAGTCGATGTGCTTTCCGGGTACTTGCCAGGAGCGCTGCTGGCGATGGTCGGTGCGAAGAAAGTAGGCGTGGAGACCGCCGGACGGAGTCCGCACCATCCACGCCCATCCCTCGACGAACCCGGCACGCCGCGCATGCTCGAATGCGGCGTACCCGGAACCGGTGTCGTGGACATCGACGTCGACCACGTCGATCCCACCGACTGCTCCGGTCGGGACGCCGATGTTCGCATCGGGTTGGCGCCGCCACCATGAGTCGATGACGCCGAGGTCAGCACTGGCGTCCTGGAAGCCGTGCGGCGTGAGCGGGCGCTTGCCACCTGGGACGCATGGGAAGACCGGGATGGCACCGCTCCCGAGAAGCTCGGCCGCGGTCGCGAGGTCCGGCGCGCCGGCGACGTCGCTCAGGAGCTGCGGACTCCACCGTGCTGTTGGGGCCGCCGATTGGTGCACGTTGTTCATGCACCCGACTGTCCTCAGGCAAAGCACCAATTCTCGCCCGTCCTGATGGCGTCTTCACGGGACGGGCGAAGGACGGGCGTAGCGCTTCAGGGGTCGTTTGTGCAGGTCACGGGCCGTGTGTGCATCGCCCGTCCGAAAGTTGAAAGAATATTGGGGCGGTGCTGCGACTGTCTGGGATCAGGCGGACGGGCGACGCCTGTTGGTGCCCCAGCCCTCCTTGCCGACCACATCGCCCGTCCTCTCAGGGAGGCCGATCGGCGGCAGGTAGTCGTCGGTGCGATTGAAGATGTTGTCTTTGAGCAGCTGATCGGCGGCCTCGCCGTGCCCCTCGGCCGCGGCGACCTTCACCAGATCGAGTCGGCAGATGTCGTCGTACGGCGCTGCCGTGCAGGCGGACTCAGCAGCTTGTCGCGCAACCACAAGATCACCCCGCGCCATGGCATCGACAACGATGATGTGCGCGGCGTCCACGATCGCATGGCCGACGGTCTCGTGAAGTCGCTCAGTGTCGAGCAGCCAACTCCAGCCCTTCTCGCGGAGGTTGCCGAACGGGACGCCCGCGACCAGGCTCACAGCGGTCCTGAGGTCCGTGAGGCCATCAGCTCCGCGCGCCTGCCCACGGGTGCGCAGCCGACGGAACAGGTCGACATCGCACAACACGTCCTGGACCTGATAGGTCCGAACTCCGGTCTCCTTGAATGCCGGCGACCTGTACGCCTGGGGCAGGTACTCCTGTCCCGATCGGGGGTTCATACCCAGCCAGTCGCGCAGCGTCCCGAGGTCGGTTCGCGCACGGGAGGGAGCCACCGCGAAGGCGTCCGCAACCGCGGCGCCGGTGGCTCCCTTGGGGTGGAGCACGAGGTAGGCGAGCATCTCCACGAAGTACGGTTTGCGCTTCGTGATGGCGGTACCGACCACCCCGTGCGCCTCGGCGCTCACCGCGCCGAAGAGCGTCAGGCGGGGCCGGCTGCACTCGGGGTCAAACCAGTCGGCAATGTCCTCGTCGAGCGTGGGGTCGGCTTCCTCGACGGTGTGGCGAACCTGCTCCGGAACGACCGGGGCGAGAGTCTCGATGTCCTCGACGGTGGTGGCGGCGGCATCGACGTACTCCTCGGCCGAACCAGGCAGGAGTGAGCCTTCGCCGGCCGATCCTTCCTCGCGTACGTCGGTCAGCGCTTCACGCAGTGCTCCGGCTTGGTCGGCGAGTGCTCGCCACCCGTCGGCAGCCTGCTCGAAGACCGGGATCTTCACGGGCTCGCTCTCGCGGGTGAGGTCGACGATGGCGGCGCACGCCTTCGCCTCCTCGCTGGTGAGTCCAGCGGACTGGAGCTCGAGTCCGATGGCGGGCGCGCACAGCAGGCCGGACTGGTCGACGTCGAAGATCGTGGATTCAGGGACGGGCGCAGCCAGTGACACCAGGGCTGTCCCGATCGGGGACGAGGGTGAGAGGAGGAGGGGCGCGAGTTCGGCCGACCCATCGCCGGTCGTGATGACTACGCGGTAGGGGTCTGGGTCGCCCCACCCGTTCTCCAACGATACCGCGACCTCTCGGGCGATCGCTGGCACCACCTGCTCCCCGTCTGGCTGGTGGCGCAGCCGGAGCGTGTCGAGCTCGGCGAGTTCTTCCCCGAGGCCGATGATGTCGACTTCGACGATGGTCGACCACGGGTTGAGTGCCAGTTCGGCGGCGAGGTGGCGGGAGAGCGCCCTTGTGCGCTCCGGGTCGCCGGCGAGCGTCACGACGCCGAGGTGTTCCAGGTTCACCAGCTGGAGGCCGTCGTCGTTCTGGCCGACGGTGACGAGCAGCGGATAGGGCGGCAAGACGTCACCTCGATCCCGCAGCGCTTCGCTGAGGTCGAGAGACCACTCGGTGTCTGTGCCCGTCCACGGTTCGGGGAGGTCGGCACCTGCGGCCAGATGGAGGGTCACGGTGCCTTTGGTGAGCGTCGCGGTGACGACCTGGGGCAACGCGGTGCCGGAGTCGGCGCATTCGCCGGCGAGGTGCCGCAGTGCCCGGTCGAGATCTCCGACGGTGGTGGTCAGCGGAGCGCCGGAGACGAAGGCTGTCTTCTCGACCGCTCGGAGCTCGGGTGGAGGAGGGGCGATGGTCTGTCCGGGTCGGCGGTAGCGGAGTTGGGTGTTGCGGTGGGCGCGGACGGTGAGCAGGACAAGCGCGGCCAGCGCTGCGCCACCGCCCGTCAGCCCAGGTAGCAGCCAGCCGGGGGAGGACGGGTCGACTTCGGTGTCCCCTGCGTCGTGCGATTCGGTAGCTTGCGACAGTTGTGGATCGGCGGTCGCGGTCGGCTCGGGTGTCGGCTCCTCGGATGGCGTGTCACCGGGTGGTTGGTGCGCCGGTGGATCGACGGTGGCGGGCGGCTCAGTGGGAACCCCGGCCTTGTGCTTGGCCTGCCCGGGGATTGTGATCCGCCAGCCGGGCCGGATGAGGTCGGGATCGGTCAATCGCGCGCCGTCGGGCTGCACAGTGGCCCGGGAGGCTTCGAAGAGCTCGGGGTAGCGCAGGGGGTCGCCGAGTTCGGCCTCGGCGATTTCCGACAGGGTGTCTGCGGGCTGGACGACGTACACGCCCGCTCGACTATCCGGAACGGGCTCGGTGGCTTCGTGGGGCACCTTCAGCACGGTGCCGGCGAGGATGAAGTCGGGTCGCCCGTTGAGCACGGACTGGTTCAACTCGACGATCTCTGGGAACCGGGTGCCGTCGCCGAGCAGCCGTTCGGCGATCTTCCACAGGCTGTCGCCACGTTTGACCGTGTAGTCGATGGTCGAGGTGTGGTTGGTCGGGGTCTTGACCAGGACGGGCGCAGCGTGGGGGAGGACGGGCGCAGCCTCGACGATCGCGGGATGCGGAGCCTCGTCGGGGACGGGCGTAGCAGCCGCTGTCGCGTGGGCGGGCGGGGTCGGGAAGGCGCCGAGGATGGTCGGGGCGGCGACGAAGAGCAGGGCCGCGACGGCGACGAGCTGACCGGCCACCCTTTGCGGTCCACCAAGGCCGGGGAGCGAAGGAGCAGGCAGCCCCCGAATCTGGGAGATGACTTCGAGCACCACCGAGACGGCGACCACGAGCCATGCGATCCAAGCGACCGCGGCGATGACGGCCATAGCGAGGGTGCCGTCGTCGGGGCTGGCCAGCAGGGTGCCGAGCTCGCTCAGGTTGGCGTTCCACGGCGCGGCGCCGATGGCGACGAGCAGGAAGGGCACACCGGCGACGAGGAGCAGGATGACGAGCGTGGCCGCGAGACCTCGCAGCCGCTGGCCAAGGGTGGGTTGGGTCATCGTTCGTTGCCTCCGAGGCTTCGGATCAATCGGGCCGAGGCTTGGCTGCTGACGCTCAGGTCGCCGATGCCGATGAAGCTGAGGAACTTCGGCCGGTAGGTGTCGGTCACGTGGACGGTGATCGTGTCGCCGCCTGTGATGGTGACGGTCCCGGAGACACCTGATGTCGCGAGGTAGGCCTCTGCTGCGTGGCGTGCGGCGATCGGGTTCACCGCGACGTAGTCGCCTTGGATGGCGGGGGCGGCCTGCACCTGTTCGCCGCCGGTCCGGGCTGCCTCGGCCGCGATGTCGTGTGCTCGTTGCTTGGCGTGGACCTGCCCACCGAGATCGACCGCGATCCCGACCAGCATCATCATCACGAACGCGGACAACGCCAGCCAGATGCTAATGGAGCCACGCTCATCGCGAGGAGGGCGCTTCATTCGCGTTCCCTCCATGTGTCCAGTGGGGAGGTGCTCGCGGCTTTGACCATGCGACTGCCTGGGACGCCCGGTACCGACAGGTCGGCCAGGTCGAGGAGGCATTCGACGGTTGCCGTGACCGTTCCGGCTGTTCCGACGGGCTTGCTGAAGTCGCCGACGTCCACGACCACCTGCACGTTCAGGCAGTGGATGTCTTGGTTGGCCAGGCTCGCCTCTGCGGCAGCGACCGCTTCCTGTCTCGCCTCGGAGCTGGAGCGGGCGATCGAGGCCGTGCGGGCAGCGTCGGCGGCAGCGGCCTCGACTGCCGCGTGGGTGGTGGCGGTGCGCCCGCCGAAGATGATCAACCCGACGAACAACACGAACGCGGGTACGCCGATGATGGCCTCGATCGCCGCCGATCCTCGCTCGTCGTGCCTCCTGGTCCACGTCCTCACGGTGCGGTCAGCCTCTCCACCGGCAACGACGCAGACTGGATGATCACCGGATTCCACCCCGGGATAACGCTGAGGCTGTGTCCGGTGACAGTCACCGTGACCGTGGTGGCGGTCCGGTTGGCGGTCGAGCTCGCGCCTTTCAGCACGTCGTCACCGCCGGCTTCGTCGATGAAGGCGTTGGCGGCCGAGACGCCGTCGGTCTCCTTGCCCGTCTCCCCGCCGGCAGCTTTCGCGCCCTCGGTCGCGGCAGCGATGGCCACAGTCCGGGCGTGGTAAAACAACGCGGCCTGCATCCCCAGGAACATCACCGCGAACAGGGCGGGCAGCAGGATGACGAGCTCGATCGTGGCCGAGCCGCGTTCGTCCCTCGTGCGCATGGGGCCGGCTACTTGATGTTGCCGGCCTGGCTGGAGACGTACGCCTTCAGGGCGGCGACCACGATGCCCACGATGGCGATGACAGCCACCGCCCACAGCACATGCTCGGTCGTGACCGAGCCACGCTCGTCGCGGGGACGCAGACGCGCGTCGGCCCAGTCGTCGGCACTGAGATGCAGCGTCAGCAGAAGTGCGAGCAGTCGGTTCATAGATGTTTCCCTTTCCTCGATGGGTTCCCTTTCGTAGGGGTGGTGGTTGTTAGGTGTTGCTGAACATCCGCAGCACGGACGGGGCGACCAGGAGCGCCATGAAGATGACCCCGAGCAACGAGCCGGGGATGGTCATGCGCTCACCGACCGCGTTGGCTTCGGCGATCTCGTCGTTGAGCATCGCCGTGCGCATCGCCGCGGAGCGGGCACGCAGGTTGGTGTAGACCGAGGCGCCCTCTTCTCCGGAGAGCCTCATGATGTCGGCGAAGTCGTCGAGCTCGGGCAGCCCCAGTTCGTCGGCCAACGCGTGCAGGGCGTCCCAGGGTGGTTGGCCGGACCAGCGGGAGCGGGTCAGCTCTTCGGAGAGTCGGGTGAAGACCCACGAGTCACCGACCTCGGCGGCCGACTCCATGGCTTGGCGAACCCCGGAGCCGTTGTTTCGCTCCAGGGCGACCAGGTCGATGTAGGCCCCGAGTGCGCGCGCGAACTCGAGCCGTGCCTTGCGGGCGTCGTCGACGGCGTTGTAGTTGGGGAGGAAGAACATCACCACCGCGAGTCCGAGCGAGGCGATGGCCGGGACCGCCACCGGGAAGCCGAGGCCGATGGTCGCGAAGAAGAACGCGAGCAGCGGCGGGATGACCAGGCCCATGAGAGCCATCACGATCTTGTCGCCGTAGAACCGGGCGAGCGGGATCCGCAGTAGCGCCAGCTCCCGGGTCGGGGTCCTAATCCACATGGCTGGCGGCAGAACCTTGATCGCCCACACGCCGATCCGTTCCTTACCCGTGGTGGTCGTAACGGGTCCGATGCTGGTTGTCCGTGCTCGGGCGGGCGTGAGGCGGCCCAGCGCTTCGGCGAGATCCGGCTCGGCCGGCAGGAGCCGAGCAACCAGCAGCACGACGCCGAGACCCAGAAGCGCGCCGGCGAGCAGGGCGAGCTGGAGTCCGGTGGTCATGCTGCGCCCTCCCTGGTCGCGGTGGGGACGGGCGATAGGAATCTGGGCATCGCCCGTCCTATCGCCATCCGCTTCATCCACACGAGCGTCGCGACGTACATCGCCAACAACGCGACGAGGATGACTTGGCCCAGTGGGCTCTGGTACGGCTCGACGTAGGTTCCTGACACGGCGAGGATCACCAGCACCCCCACGCTGATGAGGGTCACCCATCGTGCGGTCGCGCGTGGCTTGGCGCGGTCGGCCTCGACCTGACGGCGGGCGCGCACGTCGGCGGCGACCGATTCAGCCAGTCCTTCCAGGACGCTGGCCAGCCCTGCGCCCCTCCTGCGTGCACCCAGGATCAGGTTCGCGGCGACCAGGTCGCCGGTGGCGTCGTCGAGCTCGTCGGCGAACGCACGCAACGCGTCCTCGGTGTTCCAGCGGGCCCGCAGACGGGCGACCAGGCGGGTAACCTCGGGGGAGATCGCGGCTGGGGTTGAGCGGAGCGTGGCGACCAAGGCTTGCTCCAGACCGACCCCGACGGTGAGGACACCGGAGAGTGATCGGGTCCATTCCTCCATCGCCTCCAACCGTTGGATCCGCTGCGCGGCCGAGGACGAGGACAGCAGGACCGGAAGGCCCACGAAGGCCACCGGCACGACGGCCAGGGCGAGCACCCACCCGGTGACCAGGAACGCCACGACCCCCGCGGCGACCCCGGCGAGGAGGAGCATGCGGGTCTGTTTGGTCAGCTTCCGGACTCGGTGCGGGCGGGAGGGGCGCTCGACCACGGGGGAGGGGTGCAGCCCGACCACGAGCGCGATGAGGCCGCCCACGACCAGGGCGCCGGCCAGAGCCGGGACGACAACGATCACGACCGCACCTCCTGCTGCGCCAAGTAGGTGTTGAGGTCGAATCCGTACCCAGTGAGTGCGCGGTAGGCGTCGGGCAGCACCGTCGGGACTGCGGTGCCGTCGGGACCGGGGGAGAAGACGTGCGTGGTGGCGTATCCGGTCTCGCGCTCGCCGGGGTCCAGGGCGATGATCTCGGCGACTCTGCGTCGTCGGGTCGGGCGCCCGCCCTCGGTGAGGGTGCGCATGTCGAGGTGGACGATCACGTCGACGGTGGAGGCGAGCTTGCTGGTGGCCAACCCGTGGGTGACGTGCGGCCCGGCCTCCATCGCGCAGGTGACCAGCTTGCGGATCGCTGCGACCGCGTCGGAGGCGTGGGTGGTGGAGATCGAGCCGGTGCCGGACTCCATCGCCTTGATCATCGCCCAGACCTCCTTGCCCCGGACCTCGCCGACGATCTGGCGGGCGAGGTTGAAGCGGAAGGAGTCGACCAGGGCGTCATCGAGGGTGAACTCACCCGCCATCCGGCCGTCGACCCCGCGTTCGCCGGAGCCCGGACGGGCCTCCCACGGGTGCACGATCCGGTGCCGACCGAGCTCGTGCAGGTGCAGCTCGTACTCGGTCTCGAAGGTGCCGATGGCCTCCAGCGGGTCGATCTCGGCGCACAACGCCCGGACCAGGGTCGTCTTCCCCGCACCCTGAGAGCCGGAGACCACGATCGACTTGCGAGCCCGCACCGCCGCCCGGAGGAACGACGCGGCGACGGGAGTGAGCATCTGGCGGTCGACGAGATCGTCGAGGGTGATCTCCATGAGTCGGTGCCGCCTGATGACCACCGACGGGCGAGGAGTCACCCACGCTGCGGCCGCCAGGCGCGAGCCACCGTCGAGCCGCAGGTGGAGGCGCGGTTGTGCTTCGGAGAATCCGCGGGCATTGACCTCGGAGCGGGAGGCGATGAAGACCAGGAAGTCGATCAGCTCATCATCGGAGTCAGCCACGGGCGGCCCATCGACCAGGCTGCCGTCGACGAGTTCGAGCAGGACGTTGTCGTGGCCGGTGATGATGATGTTCTCGACCCGGTCGTCGTCGACGAGCGGTTGGAGCCGGCCGAGTCGGAACAGCGAATCGAACACCGCTCGGGCCAGCGCGTCTTGATCGGACCCGGGCAGGGTCGTCATTCCGGCGTTCACCCGGTCGGAGACGGTGCCCTCGATCAGGTCGAGCACGATCGTGCGTCCCAGCTCCTCTTGGGCGATCTTGTCCATGCGTCCACGGTCGGCCGCGACCGCCTGACTCAGCTGCTCGGATGCCTGCGCCCGCAACGCCGAGACCAGTGACCAGTCGACGGTGCTGCCGAGAGGTGTGGTGCCCACAGCCGTCAGGTGTGCCACCGTCCCCACCGGGCGGCTGACACCGTTCGGTTCGCCCACGGGCGGAACTGTCTGGACGAAGAGCGGCAGTCCCGTAAGCGGAGTCTTGAGGTCCTCAGAGCGTTCCGTGGTCATGATCGGGCTCCTTCGAGGAGCTCGGTACGACGGCGGGTGATCGTCGAGTGGATCGAGGCGATCGCTGAGTTGAGCCCGCGGATGAGGGGACTGGACTCGTGACGTTTCGGCGGCTGTGCCCCTCGCGAGAACACCGCGGCCGTCTCGGGATCGTCGGGAAGCGCCGCGATGACGGGCAGGCTGACGGCGCCGGCGACGTCGCGTGCGTTGTAGGGCTGGCCCTCGCCGACGAGCACGATGCCCGACTGGTGCCAGTCCAGTGCCGGGCGCTGGAATGCCTCGGCCCAGGACCGCAGGGCCGACAGGTTGGGCAGCGTTGTGCCGCTGACGAGTAGGGCAAGGTCGGCGGCGTCGAGCAGCGGTTGCGGGGAGCCGTGGAGGCCGAGGCGGCCGGCGTCCACGATGACGTCCTGCCCCGTGGACTCAAGGTCGCCGAGCGCGTGGGCGAGCGGCTCCCACAGATCCCTCAGTGCACCGGCCTGGGTATGTGACCGTGTCCCGGCGACGAACGAGACGGTCGTGTCGTCGAGGGATTGGGCGACGTCCGCAAGAGCCTCGCCGAGGTCGCTGGCGGTGAGAGCCAGCTCGATCAGTCCCGCGTCGTACTCGCGCGTGCCGCGGAAGTAGCCCGCAAGCAGGTTCGAGCCACCGGTTGGATCGGCCTCGACCAGCAGCACGGGGCGTGGCCACAGCAACGCGAGTCCGAGTGCCGTGGTGGTCACGCCGGGGGACCCGGAAGCAGAAGAGAGGGTGACGACGGCCATCAACGCTCCCTGGAGTCCAGGATGAGGGCGATGTTGCCGGTGGCGATGCGGGTGGCGAGCACGGCGGCGTCGGTCTTCGCGACGAGGAGGTCGACCACGGTCTGGCCGGTCTCGTCGGAGATGTGGACGCCGACGACCGTGGCGTCGCTGGTGAGCGGTGCGCCGGCGGGAAGGTCGTCGCCCTGCGCCGGTGTGGCGACGACGCGGACCTTGTCGCCGTACTGGAGGTCGAGGCCTGGAGCCTGTGCTGGCGTCAGTGCCACGCCCACCACTGACTGGCCCTCACCTGGGACGACCGTGTCGGTGAACGATCCGGGGGTCAGCATCCCGCCCTCGGCGATGTCCACGGCTGCGCGTTGGCCGACGACCTGGTCGAGCTCCGAGCCGGCGACCGGCTTGAGAGCCGGGTCGGCGCTGAGCCGCACGCGGGCGAGGTCGTCTGCCTCGATTACCGAGCCGCGCTCGATGCTGTGCCGGGCGACGAGGACCTCTTGGGTGTTCGTGGTCGCTGTCCAGGCCCAGCCGGCGAGCAGGGCGCCGATACAGATGGCGCCGATCGCGGCGGCCACGAGGGCGGGACGTCGGCGCAGCTTCGGCGGCGGCGCGAGCGGTGTCGCGGCCGGACCCTGCGTGCTGAGAGTCCCGTCGACTCCGGTGGCTGTACTCATACTCACTGCCTCTCCGCGCCCGCTACTGCACGAGCACCTGCGCTTCCCCGACCGAGATCGCGGTCGTCCGTGTGAGGCCGTTCAGCAGGATGGTTCCTGTCTGTCCGGCGCCTTCCCAGGTGATGACCCAGTCCGAGGTGGCGGTCACGGTGTACTTCCCGTCCGACTGCGACGAGCTGGACTTCTCATAGGTGTGCCCGCAGTCCGGGGACGACTTGTCGCCGTACGCCGCCTTGTACGGCGTGCCGGCGGTCGTGCACACGACCTCGGTGCCGTCGCCCATGCTCCAAGTGACCTGGCGGACCTGTGCCGTCGCCGTGACGGTGATGCCTCCGGCTGTCGCGGACTCGGTGATCGGTCCCCAGGTGTGCTCGTTCGGCGCGGCGACCCAGAGCCAGACCGGCATGCCGACGATCCCGATGCTGTCCTCACCTGGCTCAGGTGTGATGCCGATGTCGATGGCGCGCAACGCCATCTGCTCGATCGCGAGCTGAGCGACCTCACGGGGTGTTGGGCCGGTGCCGGAGTTCGGCGGTGGATCGGCCGCCCACACCAGGATCAGTAGGTCGGTCTGAGGTTGGTAGCAGTTGTAGACCGCGCCATCCCCGGGCTCGTGGCCCTGCCAACTCGGGTCGCCTGCCGGCGGTTGGGGATCGACCGCCGCGATGTAGCAGTTGTAGGCGTTCGACCAGTAGCCCGCCTCGCTTGAGCAGGGGACCGGACCGGGCGGTGGCTTCGAGATCCCTTGGTCTGTGCCGTCCCAGTAGCAGGCAGAGCCCGTGCCGGTGTCCGTCGGGCCGTCACCTCCGCCGTTGCCCGGATCCGACGGATTTCCCGGTACCTCGACCCAGATCAGACACTCGCCCGTAGTCGGGTTGGTCTGCTGGCAGACCGTGTCCGCCTGCGCGCGGATCTGTCCCCCGGCGACGATTCCGCCGGTGGTGATCAGGATCGCGACGATCCGGATCACGAGGCGTCGCATGGGTCCTTCTTGAGGTCTTGACCGGTGGCCACCCGCCAGCCCCCGGTCGGGTTGGCGGCGTAGTGGTAGTTGGCGACGGTTAGACGGGTCCAGCCGGTGTCGGGGCGGCTGCTGCTGACGATGGACTTGCCGGTCGCATCGACCACGTCAACCTGGCTGACGTCCCAGCAGACATCGATCTGGACCGTGGGAACCTTGCCCGCCTTCGGATCGGAGTTGTCGAGGTTGACCGATTGGACGTCGAGCTTGGTGATCTTGGTGTCGCCGACCTGCTT
Organism: uncultured Propionibacterium sp.; assembly: GCA_937867175.1. Lineage (GTDB taxonomy): Bacteria > Actinomycetota > Actinomycetes > Propionibacteriales > Propionibacteriaceae > Brooklawnia. Next base: position 38,789 of record CALMKG010000457.1, read on the forward strand.
CTGGTTGGCCTCGCGCTGACTCTTCAAGGCGGTCTGCTGGGCAGACAGCTGCACTCCGGTCGCGACCGTAGAGAGCGCGCCGAGTGATTCGCTCGGCTGCTGTCCAAGCCGGTCCACGGTGGCGTAGTACTTCGCGACAAGCGCCGACGCCGCCTCTGATGCGATATCGCTGTCGGACTGCGGCGTCGGGGAAGTGGTGGTCGGGGCGGGCGAGCTCGAACTCGAGGTGGGGGTCGGGGTCGCCTCCGGATCATTGCCGTCGGAGGCACAACCTCCCATTGCGATCGCCACCGCGGTAGCGGTCGCCAGGAGCGAGAAGCGTCGTGCGTTCGTCATGGCCGAGTCCTGGTCGCCTTCGCGAGAACACCCCGAGAAGGACGCGTACGGCGCCCTGACGGCGGGCCGA
>CALMKG010000458.1 GCA_937867175.1 uncultured Propionibacterium sp.
CACTGCGGCTGGGACCGACCAGCAGGATCAACTTGCTGTTGAGGTCGCCGATTTCACCGATGAGTCGTTCTAGTTTCTCAGCCAATTGCAAGTCCACCATCAGTCGACCTCCGCTTCGAGTCGCTGCTGGTCAGGCGGCCTGTAACCGGGTGCCAGGATCGCGTTCTTGACGCCATACATGGCGAGGTGATCTCTGAGCCAGAGGCGGTATTCCGGCCCGTGCAGACTGTGGTCTGGGGAGCAGTCCACGCTCCACTTGCGCAGGATGTAGCCGGCAACGGCAGCGCGCAGCTTCATCTGTAGCCTGCCTTCGCGCATGCCGTAGTCCATTTCGGTGATCTCCGGCCGGGGTTGGTCCGGATGGGGAACCAGATCCAGCTCAACGATCCGGTTCCATTGAATGTCTTGGCTGTCGGACTCATGAGGTGCGACGGGGGAAGTCCTGAGTACCCTGGGGTGCTTGATGCGAGTGATGACGAAGTCGCGGAACTCCTGGGACTTGCGGTCAAAAGCCCGGACATGCCACCGCAGTCCGTTGTCGATCAAGGCGAACGGGACGATCTCTCGCTCAGTGCAGCCGCTCGAAATCGAGTGGTACTCGATGGCCAGCGGGCACTCCTGGTGAATGGCACGCGTGACCGCCGCCAGTACGTCTAAGTCTGGGTGGGTGAGCCGGGTAGGCACTTCGCTGATCACCCACGGCTTAAGCCGCATCGGTTCACCGTCACCGAATCCTTGGGTGAGCCAGGACAACACGCGCTCAGGCGGGAAGTCGAACAGCGGGCGGAAGTCGTCCGTCAGCACATAGGACTTGGCCTTGGAGTCGTAGTCGATGTTCCCGGACGACAGATCCTTGTAGACGGCGAGATCTCGAGTCGCGGCTGCGGACTGGATGCCAAACCGCGACACCAAGTCTTGTCGTCGGATCTCCCCAATGAAGCGCACGCGCAACTCCACAAACGCGAGTCGATCACGCTGCGGTTGGGTCAGTTCAGCTAGTTGTTCAGTTGGCATCCTGTGCGGCTCACGCGGTTTTGGTAGCACTTGTGCGGATTGTTGCAGAAAGTATATAAGCTGCCATAGAATGTGTCCATCAACGCATAATAATGTCCGTATCCGTCGCCTAATGATGCGATGTAGTCCGAGTGCACCGGGCTGCATGGCTGGGGTGCCGAACCAGTGGGGGTGATTTGTGAAGACCGAGCCGATTGCGCCGCAGATGCCGTTTGTCTGGCCAGAGCCACGCGTCAGCGCAGGCGTGGCGAGCTATTCATCCGAATTGCCGTTCGAGAGCGCGGTTCGGTCGGCAGTCACCATCTTCGGTGTTGTTTCGGCTGTCGACAGCCGTGCGATCAACTGGATGGAGGGCTTTCTGGCCGACCAAGTGGAGTCACAGCTACGTTTGGTCGTGAGCATTCACCCGACCTGCAGGACGACCGAAGCAGACCTCGAGGAAGTGCTGCGCCTGGTCGAGCGGCACGGAGACAGGGCTGCGTTCAAGCTGTACCCGGAGCAATTCCTTACCGATCGATCGTCGAATTTGCTCTGCCTTTGTAGTGCTGACGGCAGCCTGGCCATTTCGAGTGGCCCGACTGAGAACCTGGGGTACGCACCGGCATCTGCCTCACACGCCAACGTTGCGATGCAGGTAACCGCAGGGGCGTTTGAGGCCTGTCGCAAGTGGTTCGATTACCTTTGGGGAGTCGCCGGCCCTCTGCGGCCCGAGGTCGCGACGTCCATGCCCAGGCTGGTACTGCCCGAGGGGGACATCGAAGCATCCCGCCTTTGGGATGCCTTCCGAAATCGCTGTCTCGACCACGGTGCGCAGGAACAGGCACCGGTTAGGGTCGAGGTCGATCCTGAGTCCGGCGAGGTTGTTCTGGTCGACGTACACGGTGACCTGGTGACTTCGCCAACCGATGAGATTGGGGTCCCCAGGCTCGACCACCTCGCAGAAGGGGTGGCCCGCGTGTTCGACATTGGCGCGCTGGTATCGATCGACAAGTTGAGCCGCATTCCCCCGTTGGAAGCCCCGGTCAAACCGGAATGGTTTGGTGTCGATTCGTTCCGTCAGACCGGGATGGTCCGTGCGCAGACCTCCATCAAGGTTGCTCCTTTCGATGAGTCGACGCTCAAGAAGATCGATCGCCTGCGTCGGGTGTCCGGGGAACTGCTGCCTCGATATTCGTTTTCCCTGGCCGATGGCGTGCGGTGGATTCCACGGCAGGCCATCCCATTGTTCGAGGCAGCACTGACAGCCGCGAACGAGGACGCCAAGAAGCTCTTGGGAGCAACTGTCGGCGCCAGTGTCGAGGACTTCCTTGTGTCGCAGCGCGACCGAATTCGTGCAGACGCGCAGCGCATGTACGAGGCCTACCACCCGGGCGGCAAGATTCCTGAAAGCGCGGTCGGCAACATCCTGGATGAACTCAAGGCGCGCCTGGACAAAACAAGGGCCGACAAGATCATCCCCCGGGTCGCCTACTCACCAGTCGCTTTCAATCCGAGCCAATCGTCCGAGTGGTCGTCGCCGTGGGGCCAGGCGTTCGCGCTCCTGAAAGGGATCGCCGAGTTCCCCAGGCAGGCGATGACCGACCGCTTCTTCTGGCAGGGCATCAAAACCGACGAAGACTCCCTGATCAAGGCCATGGACGTGGCGGGTGACTACCTCGTCAAAGACTACGGCGGCCGCAAGGCAAAGCAGCAGGCTGAAATCGACCTGGACCTGATCAAGCAGTTGGAGGACGCGACCGGCGACGCTAAGGACAAGTGCCGTGCCTTGTGGGAGTTGATCACGACTGGCAAGAGCGAGGGCGCAGTTGCGCTGATTGATGCCTCGACGCCGCGAGCGCCATAGAACAAGGAAAGGACCAAGGGATGCCTCAGAACTCAGACCCCATCGGTGTGTTCGTAAAGGCAGTGGCTTTTGCTGCTGACAAGCACCGCACGCAGCGTCGCAAGGATGCGGACGCGTCGCCCTACATCAACCATCCGATCGCGCTGGCCAACGTGCTGGCGAACGAGGGTGGCGTCACCGATGTAGTGGTCCTCAGCGCAGCGGTCCTTCACGACACCATCGAAGACACCAACACGACGGCGGAGGAGTTGACCGCGATTTTCGGCGCGAAGATCACTGCGACTGTGCTGGACGTGACCGACGACAAATCGCTGGACAAGCATGTCCGCAAGCAGCGCCAGATTGAGCACGCACCGCACATCTCAAAGGAAGCCAAGCTCGTAAAGCTGGCCGACAAGATCTGCAACCTGCGGGACATCTTGGCGTCACCGCCGGCAGACTGGTCGCCCGAGCGCAAGCAGGGCTACTTCGACTGGGCAGCCAAAGTCGTGGCGGGTGTTCGCGGCGTCCATCCTGAACTCGAAGCCGTGTTTGACGGACTCTTGGCCCGCCATGCCGAACTCCGCTGAAATGCATCTCAAGCCGGAGGTTCTGGCGCGCTACGGCCTGCCGGACATCGCCTATCCGATCGCAAGCGCTGATCTGCAGGCCGCACTGACCGGGGGCGGGGAACTGCCGCTGGCCATGATGCTGCATGGCCTTCAGGAGGTTGCGCGCGACGGGGAAACTGACTGGAAGCACCTCGAGCCAGCAATGAGTCGCTTGTCCGAGTTGCTGGCGCCGGAAGACGAACGCGATGTGATCTCGGCCGCCGGCGACACCTGGTGGATCGAGATCGGGCCAGTCGACCTCAGCGGCAAGCTGGTTACGGTGCAGCGTGGTAACGACTTGATTGCCGCGATCACACCACGGGACGACGGCCGGCTAAGGGTCGCGGTATTCCGCCCGCTGGATGCCAAAAGTGCGGAGTACCTGACTGGTCTGGGCCAGGTGCCGCACCCGGAGCACGGGGTTTGCATGCGCGAGAACAACTGGGAGTATGCGCTCGACTGCTCTGCGGGAAATGGCAACTACTATGCAGCCGACCGGGGAGAGGCCTACCTGTCCTACTGGGAGAAAGGCCTGGGCATCAGTTGGGACGGTACCGAAGTTCCAGACTGGCGCACGCAGTTGAGCCTCGTAGCCCGTCCGGCTGCGCAAGTGGTTGTCGATCTTGGCGTCCACCACTCCTTGTCCGGAGATGGCGAACTGGAGCCCGATGATGATGCGGGCGATGAGGCGGATGACGTCTCCACGCCATTGGGCTGGCGCAGCAAGCGCCAGCAGCGCCGAACGGTTCAGGGCCGATTCGCCGGCTGCCTCTTGGGTGGTGCCGTTGGCGACGCGCTGGGGGCACCAGTGGAGTTTATGAAGCGGACCGAGATCCTTCGCAAATTCGGTTCCAAAGGAATCACCCAGTACGCGCCAGCCTATGGCGGCGTCGGCAGGATCACCGACGACACTCAAATGACCCTGTTCACAGCCGAGGGGCTGATACGGGCG